>CAJBVG010000048.1 GCA_903958995.1 uncultured bacterium
AACAGGACTCGAACCTATGACCTTCGGGTTATGAGCCCGACGAGCTACCAACTGCTCCATCCCGCACTGTTATCGCAACTAAAAATAGGCCTAAGCCGTTTTTAATTGGATTGCAAAGATATAATTCGTTTCTTTGCAATCCAAATTATTTTCAATATTATGAGTCATAAGGCTGGTTTTGTGTCAATTATAGGTAAGCCGAATGCTGGTAAATCTACTTTATTGAACGCTTTGTTAGGAGAGAAGCTCTCAATCATCACTCCTAAGGCACAAACGACGCGCCATAGAATCTTAGGTATTTTAAACGAGGAAGACTATCAAGTAGTGTTTTCTGATACACCTGGTATTATAAAGCCAATGTATGGCTTACATGAATCAATGATGAGTGCAGTATATGGTTCGTTAACCGACGCCGATATTGTTTTGTTGGTTACTGATATACATGAAAAACACGACGAAGAAGAGGTGATGAAGTCATTAGAGCATTGTTTATCTCCTGTTGTTGTCATTATAAACAAAGTAGATCAAGCAAAACAAGAAGAAATTTCTGCTAAAATCGAATATTGGAAAACAGCGTTAAACCCAGTGGCTATTTTTGCAGCCTCGGCTTTACACGAATTTCAAGTAAGTGAAATATTTAAATACATAGTAGATAATATGCCAGAACATCCAGCATATTATCCAAAAGATGATACTTATACCGATCGTACTGAACGATTTATTGTTTCTGAGATGATTAGGGAGAAGATTTTAATGTTCTATCAAAAAGAAATTCCGTATAGTACTGAAGTTGTTGTTACTTCTTTTCTAGATGAACCTAATATTGTAAAAATTCAAGCTGAAATTATTGTTGAGCGTGAATCTCAAAAAGCAATCATTTTGGGTCATCGTGGAGAATCAATTAAAAAAACAGGCACCCAATCTCGTCTCTCAATTGAAGAGTTTGTTGGCAAAAAAGTATTTCTTGAATTGTTTGTCAAGGTGGTAAGCGATTGGAGAAACAAGAAGAATTATTTAAAAAGGTTCGGTTACGACCAATAGTAACCTCAAAATTAGATTATGAGTAATATAGTAGCCATAGTAGGGCGACCAAACGTAGGGAAATCGACCCTTTTTAACAGACTTTCGGAAAGTCGTAAAGCCATTGTTGATGATTTTAGTGGAGTAACCCGTGATAGACATTATGAAACTGCTGAGTGGATTGGTAAGAAATTTACCATTATCGATACAGGAGGATATGTTGCGAATTCAGAAGATCAATTTGAAGCAGCTATTCGTGAGCAAGTAATTATTGCTATCGAAGAAGCAAGTGTGATTATTTTCATGGTTGATGTGAAAACAGGAATCACAGATTTAGATGATGAAATTGCTTCAATGCTTCGTAAATCAAAGAAGCCAGTCTTCGTTGTTGCTAATAAAGTGGATAACAATAATCTTATCGCTGAGGCTTCCGTTTTCTATTCTTTCGGTTTAGGTGAACTTTTTTGTATTTCTTCAGTTACAGGAAGTGGCACTGGGGAGCTCTTAGACGAAGTGGTAACCCATTTCGAGGAAGAGTTCGAAGAACCTAATCCATTGCCTACATACGCCTTCTTAGGGCGCCCTAACGTAGGGAAGTCATCTATCATCAATGCGCTTTTGGGAAAAGATAGAAATATCGTTACCCCAATTGCCGGTACCACCCGTGATTCTATCGAAATTGAATACAATCAATTTGGACATCATTTTACGCTTATCGATACAGCCGGATTACGTAAAAAAACAAAGGTTAGTGAGAATATCGAGTTCTACTCGGTAATGCGTACCATAAAAGCTCTTGAAAAAGCAGATGTTTGTATTTTAATGATTGATGCAACGGAAGGTATTGAATCTCAAGATATTAATATATTTAAACTGATTGAAAAGAACCACAAAGGGGTAGTTGTTTTAGTGAACAAATGGGATTTAGTGGAGAAAGACACCAAAACAAGTAAAGAGTTTGAAGAGCGAATTCGTGAGAAATTAGCCCCATTTGTTGATGTTCCTATCGTTTTCACCTCAGCTTTAACTAAACAAAGGGTGATGAAAGCTATTGAAGTGGCAAATGAGGTTTATACGAACAAAACTAAACATATCCCAACTTCTAAATTAAATGACGTGATGTTGGAGCTAATTCAAAATTACCCACCACCAAGTTTGAAAGGAAAATATGTGAAGATAAAATTCGTGACTCAAATACCAGGAAGGTCACCAGCTTTTGCATTTTTTTGCAATCTTCCCCAATATGTTAAAGAGCCATACAAACGCTACTTAGAAAACAAATTGAGAGAAAATTTTGATTTTACCGGGGTGCCAATAACCATCTTTATGAGACAGAAATAAGGGTTTTCAATATTTTTTGAAAATAATTGTTTTGAATTGAGTTTTTTATTTTACCTTTGCTGCGTTTTAAAATCTTATAACCAAAATGAAAAAAGTATTAGTATTATTATTAACTGCAGGTATCTTTGGATTCGTTGCATGTGGTGAAAGTGCTGAGCAAAAAGCTGCTAAAGAAAAAGCTATGGCTGATTCAATCGCTGCTGCTCAAGCTGACTCAATTTCTAACGCTGCTTCAATGGCTGCTGATTCTTCAGCTACTGTTGATACTACAGCTACTACAGAAGAAGTTGCTAAGTAATCTTCACCAGAAGAAATTAAAGCCTCCATTTGCGAGGCTTTTTTTTTGCCCTAAAATTCCCTTATTCTGCGCTTAATAACGCGATTGACTTATTTAAAGACGAGTCTAACTCCTTCATTACTCGATAATAACCCTCATTTTTATAGTACTGACGTGCAATCATCGCTTTCATTTGCACTTTCATCGACGATTTAGACCTAGAAAGCTCTTTATAAGTTGCTTTAACGCCTTTTGAAGCGGTGAAGCTTATGAAATTATAGAATGTCACATCTGATATACTGAATTCAGAGATAAACTTATCGAGCGATTTAATGGCTTGTAATTCTTTTTTATGCGCATCTGAATACTTGTATATAAATTCCGCCAAAAGGCCCTCAGAAACCGCCCTGCTGTAAAATAACGAATAATCTGCAGTGTCGATTGGTACAAATACATCAGGAGTAATGCCACCCCCACCATAAACAGTTTTACCCGACGGGGTTTTATATGCTTTGTTATTCTTATTTTTAATACTGTCAGAGCTCGTTAACTCCCCATGAACGTATCTATAGCTCAAATCACTTTCGTACGCCTCTAAGCCTTTGTCATATGCTTTTTGGATGCATCGACCAGTTGGTGTGTAGTAACGTGCTATGGTGAGCCTTAAACGGGCTCCATCGGCAAGTATAGCCTGCTCCTGAACCAATCCTTTGCCAAAAGACCTTCTCCCAACTATAATTCCTCTGTCCCAATCCTGAACTGCACCAGCAACAATTTCACTTGCCGACGCCGATCCTTCATCAACCATTACAATTAATTTCCCTTTTTCGAAATTACCAGCTGCTGTTGCAAACTCTTGTTTTTTAGGCGACGACTTCCCTTCAGTGTAAACGATTAGCTTTTTGTCGCTCAATAGCTCATCCGCAATCATGATCGCGGTATTTAAGTACCCTCCTGGATTTCCTCGTAAGTCTAGAATTAAGCTTTTTAAGCCTTGGCTTTTTAACTTTTTCAAACTCTCAAAAAATTCATCATAGGTTGTACTTCCAAACGAATTGATCTTAATGTAGCCAATCCCATCACTCGGCATGTAAGAAACATCCACACTGTTCAGAGGGATTGTGCCTCGTGTAATCGTAAAATTAATGAGCTTTGGATTGTTATTTCGCTTAATACTGATATCGACTTTTGTTCCACCTTCACCTCTAAGCATTTTAGTAACATCTGAATTTGATATTTTTCTACCTGCCACTACTTTCCCATTAACTTTTATGATTTTATCACCAGATTTTATCCCTAGTAGCTCAGAAGGACCACCATTTATGGCAGTTACAACGAAAATGGTATCATTTAATAAGTAAAATTCAATACCAATCCCCTCAAAATTCCCTTCTAATACCTCATTCGACTTTTTAACTTCCTCAGCTGGAATATATACCGAATGTGGATCTAGTTTTGATAATAGATCTTCAATATTTCCTTGCTCTAATGCTTTGATATCTACAGTATCTACATACTTCTTTTCGATCAATCGCATCACTTGTTCCATGGAACTTGACCTAGATTTTAATCCAAATCCTCGGATCTCTTCTTGAAATTTAAAACCCAAGAACATCCCAAGTATTAATACCAAACTGATAAGAAAGGCAGAGCCAATCGCAGAAGTTTTCTTATTTTGCATGCAGTAAATTTAGTTAAGATATTATTATTTTCAATTATAAATGCATTTAATCGTCGATAGCGGAAGCACTAAAACCATTTGGTGCTTAGTGGATAAGGATCAACTTATTCAAGAAATAACTACTACAGGGATGAATCCATACATCAGTTCCGGTGAGATGATTCAAGCTATTGTAGAGTTAGAAGTAGTTTCACAATTAATGCATGTACCGGAGGCTATCTTTTTTTATGGTGCAGGTTGTTCTACTATCGAACATCAATCATTAATAACTCATAGTTTAAGAAGGATTAACAATGTGGCACATATTGAAGTTCATCATGATTTATTAGCTGTAGCTAGAGCATTGTGCCAACACCAAAATGGCATTGCAGTAATTTTGGGAACAGGTTCAAATTCTTGTTTATACGATGGGAAGGATATTATTAAAAATACACCTTCGCTAGGTTATATTTTAGGTGACGAAGGATCAGGCTCATTTATCGGAAAAACTTTTTTAGCAGATCTGTTTTACAATAATGTGCCAGCAGAAATAAAGTCTGCTTTTAAAGAGAATTATACTTATGATTTAAATTACTATTTAAATAAAATCTACAAAGAGCCCAATGCGAATGCATTCTTAGCATCGTTTTGCACCTGGCTTTCTAATCATCGCGAGCATGAGTATGTACATCAATTATTGATAAATTCATTTTCATTATTTATCGATAAACACATAGCCCCATATGGTAAAGAGTTATCCAATACCATTTGTAGCAATGGATCCATCGCTTTCTTTTTTATGAATGAATGGAAAGAAGTAATTTTGCAAAAAGGATATAACGTTGGCAATATGGAACAAAATCCGATTTCAGGTTTAATTAAATATCATCATCATGGATAGAGTTACAGAAAAAAGTTCCAAATACAATCATCTGGAATCGATGAGTACAATGGACTTGTTGAAAAATATAAATACTGAAGATCAATTAGTGCCGAAAGCAATTGAATCTGTTTTGCCTTCTATTGAAAAATTAATTGAAGAGATTGTTCTCCGAATGAAATCGGGTGGTCGATTATTTTATATTGGTGCAGGTACAAGTGGTCGATTAGGAATAGTGGACGCTTCAGAATGTCCTCCAACTTTTGGAGTCCCTCATGGAGTTGTTGTAGGAATTATTGCTGGTGGAGATTCTGCGATTCGCAAAGCTGTAGAATTTGCAGAAGATGATTTTTCTCAAGCATGGAAAGATATTTCGGAATACTTACCTACGGAGAATGATTGTATAATAGGTATTGCAGCATCAGGCACTACACCTTATGTTATTGGTGGTTTAAACGAGGCTAGAAGTCATGGTTTATTAACAGGAGCAATTGTTTGCAATGTAAACAGTCCAGTGGCTGCTGCCGCTCAATTCCCAATCGAAGTAGTTGTTGGTCCGGAGTTTGTTACGGGTAGTACTCGAATGAAATCAGGAACTGCACAGAAATTAGTGCTGAATATGATTTCAACTTCCGTGATGATTAAGTTAGGTCGAGTGAAAGGAAACAAAATGGTGGATATGCAGTTGTCGAATAATAAACTTATTGATAGAGGGACAAAAATGATAATGGATGAATTACAAATTGAAGAAGCCGAAGCGCTGGCTTTATTAACTAAATACGGCAGTGTTAGAGAAGCTGTTTCAAGTTTTAAGTTGTAAGTTCTACCATTCACCAGTTACCAGCTACCAGTTACTAAGTATATGCATGATATAGAACCTTTCTACAAATGGCGTGATGATTATATTTCATCTGAAGACGAGCGTTCGCCATTTTTTGGGAAAGAATATTCTGAATTTGAATTTACCGATACCATCTATAATTTTTACATTCACCCACAATGGGATTTTATAGGTTCGCCAACATTATATTTAAAAGTAATTTATGTAGACTACGATCGTAGATACGCTATCATTGAATTTATTGGAGAATGGAATGATTGTATTACTAATGATATCATGTTCTTAAAGCGAGAACTTATTGAATTAATGGTTGATGAAGGAATTAACAAGTTTATTTTAATTGGAGAAAACGTGTTGAATTTTCATAGTTCAGACGATTGTTATTACGAAGAATGGTTTCAAGATATCGACGATGGTTGGATTGCTGGAATTAATTTCAGGGAGCATGTTATCGACGAATTTAAGAGAAGCAATATCGATTACTACATCTCTTTTGGTGGAGACTTAGACGAAATAAATTGGAGGATTCTAAAGCCAATTCAATTATTTAAAAATGTAGAAGAGCAAATCACGAAAAGACTTAACTAATTCCTTTCATGGTGTTATTGCCATGTCTTATTACTTTGGCTTCTACATAGAAAATAATTTCCTCCGCCATACTCTTAATCAAATCTCCAGTACGCTCTAGCTTTCGGATCAAAATTAATAATCGTAAAAGTCTATCTATTTCTGTTGGATTAGTTAGGATGGTAGCCGATAAAATTTCCATGCCAGCTTTATTTAAAGCATTCAACTCAGCATCTTTTTCAAAAAGTAATCTTGCGCTTTCTGTATCATCATGTTCATACGCAGAAATAATATTGTCTACCATTTCAAGACAAATGTTTGTCATGTTTTGAATTTGTAATTCCTCAATCAACTTTTTATCAAATTCATATTCTAATTCAATTACAAAATGGGCAATACCAACTGCATTGTCACCCATACGCTCTAAATTTGCATTGCTTTTTAATGTAGATAAAACGAAACGTAAATCATTGGCTACAGGGTTATACAAGGCGAAAATATTCTCACAATCCTTGTCGATTTTTAACTCATAAGCATTTGCCCTTTTTTCATTAAATACCACTTCAC
>CAJBVG010000049.1 GCA_903958995.1 uncultured bacterium
AATGTGTTAATATGTTAATGGGATAATATGTTAATGAGTATTTCTTATATTTGCATTCCATTTTACATTAACATATTAACACATTATCTTATTAACATATTAAACAATGGGAAGAGCATTTGAAGCACGTAAGCAATCTAAAATGAAAAGATGGGGAGCAATGGCAAAAGCCTTTACTCGCATCGGAAAAGATATTGTAATGGCCGTTAAAACTGGCGGCGCTAGTCCAGATACCAACGCAAGACTAAGAGTAGTTATTCAAAATGCGAAAGGTGTTAACATGCCTAAAGATCGTATTGATGCAGCCATTAAAAGAGCAAATGATAAAGATATCTCATCATATGAAGAAGTAATTTACGAAGGTTACGCTCCTCATGGTGTTGCCGTACTTGTTGAAACTTCTACAGATAATATTAACCGTACTGTAGCAAGTGTTCGTTCTTATTTCACTAAAGGTGGAGGCAGTTTAGGAACTACTGGTATGCTTAGTTTTGTTTTTGAACGCAAAGCTGTTTTTAGAGTAAATGCTGAAGGACTAAGTGTAGAGGAATTAGAATTAGAATTAATTGATTTTGGCGCTGAAGAAGTTGAACAAGATGAAAATGAAATTCTTATTACTACTGCATTTGAAGATTTTGGGAATATGCAAAAAGCTTTAGAAGAAAAAGGAGTACATATTATTAGTTCTGGATTCGAACGTTTCCCATTATCATACATGAAAGTAAATGCTGAACAAGAAATCGATATTCAAAAAATGATAGATAAAATGGAAGAAGATGACGATGTGAATATTGTGTATCATAACATGATCGTAGAATAATACACTTATCTATTATATAGAAAAGAGCCTTTCATCAAAACTGAAAGGCTCTATTTTTTTGATCTTTATTTTATTGAAATCTAAGTGATTCGGATTAATCAAATAATTGTATTCACCTTGAACCACAACAGAAGGCACTTTTAATACTGAGGATTTACTGTTTCGTATAAATGCATCTCCTACTTTTTGCGAGGCAACATCAGGTGGGATTTCTCTCCACTTATAAGGCAAATCTTTTAATGCTAAACTTTCTATCTTCATATTATCTGGAACCTCTATACTGATTAAGCAAAAATCCCGAGGCATAATTCCCAAAGGAGTATGAACTGCTATCTCTGCCGTACATAACGATCGGTTTTCTGAAGTATAAATCATCGCTACTCCTTTCGAATTCCATCGTCCACCCGATTGCTCTGCACCAAATCCAGAAAGTTGGTTAGCAAATTTCTCTTTCGTTAATCGGTAAATTATCATGCAAAAATACCGTGTTCTATTTTGATGAGTTCATCCATAAGTAATGAGATGCCGAGAGATGTATCTAAGAATGATTTCGGCGTTTTATTACCCAATGCAATATTGTTTGAAATTAACCATTGGTTAAATAAAAATGCATCTGAGAAAACTTCAGTACCCTTTTTATATAACATCGCTATTTGAACAATTTTTTCTGACTGGGTAGTATCAAAAGATTTTTTCTCTGTTTGGTAACGATGCATAGTTCGTTCTGAAATGTGCAGAAAATGTGACCATTCTAAAATGGTGAATGGTGTTTGTTTTACTAATTTCATAAATAGATTAAACTTCACCCCATCTCTGATAATAGTAAGCATGGATGTAAAACCTATACCTTCTGCGGCTGAATAGCTAACTTCTGGATCAAATAATTTTGTAGTGCCCATACACAAATATACACACATTTAGACATTTGTCAAATTATTTTAGACATTTGTCAAAACTAAATAATTCCTGGGAATAAGCCTAAAACAATTAATAATAAGGTCAATAAGGTTATAAAAGGTAATAACATTGAATATACTTCTTGAGCATTACTTACAGAAGATTTTTTCAAGAACAGATAACGAGCGATGTTGAAATAATAAAACAGTGCTATTACTGTATTAACAACACCTGCTATTAAGGCAAATAAGAGCCATGGTGACTGCGAAAGTTGGAATTGCTGGAAGATAGAACCAAACACGAAAAACTTAGCTACAAAGCCTGCTAATGGCGGCAAACCAGTAAAGGAAGCTAACAATACAATCATCATACTGCTAGACCAAGGCGATTTTTTTCCTATTCCTATTAATTCGGAAACTTCTTTGATGTTATAATTGACTTCCCAATACTCTAATAAATAGAAAATTGCAATGTTACTAATCGAATAGACTAACAAATAATACAATAAAGAATTTAATCCTGTATCACTAAAAACTAATAGGCCTAATAACATAAAACCTGTGTGCGATATGCTCGAAAAGGCAAAGATTCTTTTTAAATTATGTTGAGCTAGGGCCGATAAATTTCCTACAAACATAGATGCTATAGAAATAATCGCAATCATTTTTTCCCAAGAAAAATTAGGCCAAATTAACATTGTGCCTTCCCAGTTAAAATGAAAATGTTTGATAAAACTATACAGTATGGCAAATCCAGCAATCTTAGGTATTGTACTGATAATTGCTAAAGTACTTGGAGATGATCCTTCGTAAACATCCGGACTATAAAAATGAAAAGGTACCGCCGATGTTTTAAACAAATAACCTGAAGTAAACAACAATAAACTCATGCCTACATAGGCTGGTGATACTTTAGATAAACTTGATAAAAAATTCGAATCGAGTTGTAAAGTGCCCGTTAAACCATATATCCATGTTATACCGTAAAGCATTACTGCAGAAGCGAAAGCTCCGTATAATATATATTTAGTTGATGACTCTGCAGTATGCTTTGATTTAATTTCAAATGCAATGAACAAATAGGATAGTATAGATAAGAATTCAATTCCCAGAAAAATACTTAGCATATGATTAGACATGCATAATACATCTGCACTAAACAATAAAACAGGAATCAGGTAAAAGAATTCTCTGCTTTTAGGCTTTACTGCTTTAAATAAAAAAGGGATAAATACCAGAATAGTTGCAATTCCTAAGATGATTTTAAATTGTAGTATATCTTTTGATAATTGATAAAAACCACTAAACAATTTAATGGAAGTCGTATTAGAAAAAAGATGGTATTGAGTTAATAAAAGAAAAAATGAAATCAACACTCCTAAAAAACTTATGCCCGCTATCCATTCTTTTTTCAAAAAGAACACATCAAAAATAAATGCTACAAAAAAAGTAGCAACAAGTACCCACTCCGAATTTAAATAAGGTAAAGATGTTTGAATTGAATTTAGTGAGTCGATTGTATTCATTTAGCTAGCAATTAAAAAATATTGATGTAAATAAATATATCCATTTACCAATGCATCATTTATAAGAACAGAAACACTAGCATTACTCCAATCAAACAAATAAGAAGGGAATATCCCAAGCAAAATAGTAATAGCAGCTAAAGGGATCAACACCAAATATTCTCGGAATGTTAAATCTTTAAGGGCTACTTCCCAAGATTTATCTTTAAATTTCTTTTCTCCAAAAAACATTCGTTGTAAAGCCCATAAGAAATAAGCTGCACCCAACACAATACCTAATGTAGAAACAATTGCCATCCAACGAGGAAGCATTCCATTCGTACTCTCCGACAAAAACGCTCCAAATAGACTAAAAGCTTCTCCAATAAAACCCGACATACCAGGCAAACCTAAAGAAGCAAAAAATGCAATCACTACAAACACGGTGAACTTTGGCATTTGTAAAGATAATCCTCTAAAATTCGCTAAGTCACGATCCTGAACTCGATAGTATAATACTCCTACTAAGAAGAATAACATTGTAGATAAAATGCCATGTGAGAACAATTGATATAAAGCACCATTTAACCCTTCAGTAGTTAATGAAGCAATACCAATTAATACAAATCCCATATGAGACACTGATGAATACGCTATTAATCTTTTTAAATCTTTTGCATTTAATGCGTTTAATGCTCCATAAATAATAGATATCATTCCCATTAATCCAATGTAATATGAATAATGAATTGCTGCATCTGGAAAAATGCCATAACAAATTCTAATTATTCCGTAAGCTCCCACTTTCAACAAAATACCAGCAAGTACTATAGATATAGGTGTTGGTGCTTCTACGTGAGCATCGGGTAACCAAGTATGAAAAGGAACCATTGGCACTTTAATAGCAAAGCCTATAAACAAAACAATAAAAGCTATAAAGCGGGTTGGTATACCATACAACTGACTATTACTTGCGTAACTAAAGAAACCATCGGCTTGATAATTTGCAGGATTCATCATATGCAACATATTAAATGTATGTGCACCAGTTATAGGGTCTTTCACTGAAAAATATAATCCCACCATCACTAATAACATAAACACTGAACCAAATAAAGTATATAAGAAAAACTTTATCGATGCATACTCTCTATTCGCTCCGCCCCACATTCCTATAAGGAAATATAATGGCAACAACATTAATTCATAGAATACATAAAACAAGAAGAAATCTAAAGAAAGGAACACTCCCATAATTGCGAGGTTCATTAAATTAAATAATATAAAATATCCTTTTAAGTTTTCTTTAATCTCGAATGATGACAAGGACGCCATCAACATTACAATACTACTAAGCAATACTAAGGCAGCTGATATCCCATCCATTCCTACAAAGTAATCAATCTGCAAATCACCTAAACTACCAATGTTTAAATGAATCCAATTTGTTTGCTCGACAAATTGAAAAACTGCATTTTTTTCGAAATGTGCATACAAATAACCTGCTAAGAGTACTTGAAAAACAGCAATTCCTGTAGTAATAAATTTATATACCGGTGCGTATGATTTGGGTAATACAGCAACCAATAACATCCCTACTATTGGAATAAAAATTAATAGTGATAGTAAACTCATATCTATATTCCTCTCATAAAAAACCAAATAATAACAACTAATAATAATGCTGAAAATGCAAAGTATGATTGTACTTTTCCAGTCTGACTTCTTCTAACTATATCTCCTACTTTTTGTGTACCATTTCCAATAAAATTAACAGAAGCATCAATTATATATTTATCTAACCAAGCAGCAACCCCAGATAAAACAACTCCAAGGTTTCCTAAAAAATTAACAAACCCATCAACAATATATTGATCAAACCATGAAATATATTTTGCAAAATATACAACTACATTTCCAAGTCCGCTCGAAACATTCGTATCTAAACGATTAAACAAATGTGTAGCTGGTAATAAAGCAACTACTTTTTTATAAATCAACAAGTAAGCGAATACAAAACCAATACTCATCAATGAGATTGTAATGTAAGGCATATAAGCCAATTCATGTACTTCTTCATATAATGGATACATAAATAAACTTCCAGTACTTAATACAATAAGTGGGACTGAAATTGCGCAATGTTCCTTTTTTATTGAGGACTCTATTTTTTTCTGTTCTCCGAAAAACATTAAACTAACGTGCCTAAATACATAGTAGGCTGTTAGCATTACTCCAGCAAAAGCAAAAAATGGTACTAATAAATAGATGTTTCCATGTAGTTGAGCCCAATGCCAAGTTTCATTTAAAATTGCTTCTTTCGAGAAAAAACCAGAGAAGAATGGGATTCCAACAAGTGCTGCCGCTGATATTAAATATACCACAAAAGTTATTGGCAATAATCTTCGCACTCCACTCATTTCTCGAATGTCTTGAGTATGTATTCGATGTATAATACTTCCAGCTGCTAAAAATAATGCTGCTTTAAAAAATGCATGAGTATATAAATGATAAAATGCAGCCATTGGTGCTGCAACTCCAACAGCCATTACCATGTAACCTAATTGTGAAATTGTAGAGTAAGCTAAAATCTTTTTCAAATCATATTGCCTACCTGCAATAAACGCTCCTAGAAAAGCTGTAAACGAACCAATGATGGCAATGAAATTTAAAACAGTTGGGTCAAGTAAAAAATAAATTTGAAGCAACAAATAAACACCAGCAATAACCATGGTTGCAGCATGTATTAATGCAGATACAGGTGTTGGCCCTTCCATAGCATCTGGCAACCAAATATGCAATGGGAACTGAGCCGATTTTGCAATAACTGCAATGAAAAATGCGTACCCAGCATAGTGTATTAATTGTTGATCAGCTATAGATACAAATAAACCATGCTCTTGTATTCTAGTAGCTAATTCATAAAGATCTAGTGTTCCCAATGAACTTAACAATAACATTAATCCTGCTAGGAATCCTAAATCACCAATACGATTTATAATGAATGCCTTTTTATTTGCAAGAATTGCACTTTGTTTTTGAGTATAAAATCCAATCAATAAATATGAACAGAACCCAACTAATTCCCAAAAAAGATACATCCAAAATAAATTTCGGCTGATTAATAGTCCAAACATTGCAAAAACGAACAGACTGATATAACCAAAGAAAATCGAATATCTGCTTTCGTTTCTCATGTATTCCGTAGAAAATACTAGAACCATTATGGCTACAATAGAAACTAAAGTAAGCATCAACACTGAAACAATGTCGATATGAATACTAAAATCGATATGTATATTTCCTACTGTTAACCAAGGTGTACTTAGTGAAAAGGTGTTTCCATCTACAGATATCTTCAATAAGTATAATGCTGCTAATAATGAAATAGAGATAGAAGATATAGAAACTAAATTAACTAGTTTACGAGATTTTATAAAAAACAATAGTACAAACGATATCAATGGTGCAGCTAATAAAAGAAGTGCTATTCCTTTTGCTGAACCAAATACAAACGATATCAATTGTGTAAACTGTTCCACTAATTTTTAAGCTGGTTAATTTTATCTGGATTAATTGTTTTGAAATATTGGTATGCTTTTATAATAATTGCTAATGCTACAGCAATTGAAGCTGCAGAAATTACCATCGCAAATAGTGCCATCATTTGCCCTTCTATTTTATTAAATAGATGATCAAACACGGCAAGGTTTACTAATGAAGCATTAATCATTAACTCAATACCGATTAATATTATCACCATATTCTTTTTAGTTAACACCGCAAAAAAACCAATACAGAAAAGTGCTGCAGAAAACAATTGCATAAGTTGAATCGTAGAAATATTATTCATGTTGATTCTCCTTTCTAGTAATTATAGATGCTGCCATTAATGCAACTAATAATAAAAGTGAAATGATTTCTAATGGGAAAGCATAATTACTTAGTAACTGTGTTCCTATGTTTTGAATGGTATTTGTCTTGGTTAAGCCTGTGTTTATAACAACTTCCTGATGCATAATCATAGAAGCTAGCAACAAGAACAAGCCGATACTCGCAAGTCCACTAATTATATTTGTTGGATTAATACTTATCTTTTTCTCTTTTTGAGTATGGTGATCATCTAATATGTTTTTCGAAGAAAGCATTATTGCAAATATCATTACAACGATAATACCTCCGATATATATCATTAAATGTGCTATGGCTAGGAATTCTGCTTGAGCCAATATAAGCATAGCTGATACGCTGAAAAAAGTAGCAAACATTCCAAATATAGCTTTTACTACTGAACGTGTAATAACAGCATACAAGGAAGCAAGAATTCCGAAGGAGATGAAAAAATATAAAATAATATTATACATTTTCTCCCCCTTTTTTTTCTTCTGCAGCTTTCAATGCTGTTGCTTTTGCTATTCTTTTTTCTTCTTCAAAGGCTGCTAACTTTATTCTATTCTCTTCCGCTTCTTCTTTTGTCATGGTAGAGAAATGATAATTCATTGCAGCAACATTATCTAAAGACACATCGTATTCATCTGTCATGATGATACATTCTGTTGGGCATACAATAGTACATAAGCCGCAGAACATACATTTCGCCATATCGATATCGAACTTAGCCGCATGTAATCTTTTCGTAGTACCATCTGATGTTTTACCGATATCGCCAACAGCTTTGATGACATCAATCTCAATACAATCAACTGGACAAATTTTTGCGCATAGATCACATACAATACAATCGTCGATATCAACTTGTAATTGATTTCGAGAAATGTCAGGTAAAGGAAGTTTAACATGTGGATATCGAAGTGTACTGGTATTATCATTTCGTTCTTCGAAATATTTATCCGATTGTATATTGGTACGAACAGTTTTCGATCGTCTGAACATATGGTGCCAAGTCAACGTAAACCCTTTTACGAATCCTTTAAAGCTGTGGTATGTACTTTTCTTATTTTCCAATTTACAAAACGATTAGTTTCCAAAATGCTGAAATAAATAAGCATGCAAATGAAACAGGTATTAACACTTTCCAACAAAAATTCATTAATTGATCTGCTCTAAATCTTGGGAGCGTCCAACGAATCCATATTTGCAAAACAACAATTAATAATGTTTTTAATAATATCCAAAAGATTCCCCAATAGGTCCCGTTAGTCCACTCTGCGAGCTGCACCTTTGCAATATTGGGCAGTGGACTATACCATGCTCCAAAAAATAATATTACGAGCACCATCGATGTTAAAAACATCATGGCATATTCTGCTAAAAATAAGGCACCAAATTTAAATCCCGAATATTCCACATGGAAACCAGCTACAAGTTCTGATTCGGCTTCAGGGATATCAAAAGGAGTACGGTTAGCTTCTGCTAATGATGCGATGAAATAAATGATTGCTGCTACAAAAAGATGAGGAGCCTGAAACACGCCCCATGATAAAAACCCTCCAACAGTATTTACTTTCCAAAATCCGAAGAAATAAATATCTGACTTTGCATAAATGCCTTGTTGAAATGCAATTTCTTGAAGGTTTAAACTTTGGTAGATCATTACAGCGGAAAGCACTGCAATGCCTGCAGGTATTTCGTAAGCGATGATTTGAGCAATAGAACGTATAGAGCCCAAAAAAGCATATTTGTTATTTGATGCCCACCCTGCCATCAAGATGCCTACCACTTCAATAGAAATAATAGCCATAAAATAAAACAATCCAATATTGATATTGGAACTAATGTATGCTGGCGAAAATGGTAATACTGCAAAACCCATGAATACAGAAGTAAACACTAATACCGGGGCTAGGGTAAATAATACTTTATCTGCAGTGGTGGGTACGATGTCTTCTTTTTGAAGTAATTTTATGATATCGGCAAAGGTTTGTAATAACCCGAATTTACCGGTTTCTACAGGACCAACACGATCTTGAATTAAGGCTGAAATTTTACGTTCGGCCCATACTCCCATTAGGGCATAAATGGCAACAAACGCTAATAAAGAAATGGAAATGATGTAAAATGTCATTCTATTTGGTTACACTCAAAAGTACTAATTTTCCGAAGAGATTCTCAATATATATAAGCTAAGACATTAACACTAGCTACTGCCAAAGGTTTTTCAGTTCTAAATGAATTTTCTCTTTAAAAAATAGCTTGGTGCTTTTTTCGAACGAAGGTGTAAAATCGGATACATAGAAATGATGTGTACCCCCCTTTTTAGTCGCCAGCAATTTCTTTTTACTCAATACTTTTTTAACATATTCTGCAACAATCTCTCCCGAATCCAATATTGTTATATCGCGATCATAGAATTCATTGATTTCCTTTTTAATTAAAGGGTAATGAGTACAAGCTAAAACAAGAGCATCAACTTTTTTGAGTTTTGTTTTAGATAAATACGAATTGATGATGGTTTTTGAAATGTTATTATTGAAAAAACCTTCTTCAATCATTGGTGCGAGTAATGGTGTTGCTAACGATTCTACTAACAAATCAGACTTTTTCTCTTTTATTTTACGGGCATAAACATTGGATTTAATAGTTGCTTTTGTACCAATTACGCCAATGTTTTTAAGCTTTTTATGTGAAATGATAAAATCAACAGTAGGGTCGATTACATTTATTACTGGGATTTTCCCTTTGATCAAACTATTTAAATCGTCGTAACCTAATGATGATGCCGTATTACATGCAATCACAATGGCTTTGCAATTTTGATCAAGTAAAAACTGACCAATTTTTATAGAGTAGTATTTTATTGCTTCGGGAGACTTGTCGCCATATGGCATATGAGCGGTATCTCCGAAATAGATTATCTTTTCATTTGGTAACAAGGAATGAATTGCATTTGCAACGGTTAAACCACCGATTCCAGAGTCGAATATTCCTATGGGTTGTTCTGCTTTGCTCATAAAAAAAGTCGCCATGTAAGGCGACTTAAATATAAAGAATTATTGAAATCTATTCGATTATTTTTTAGGACCAGTAGATTTTACTGGAGTAGTTGGAGCTGCTGTAGGTGATGTAGCTGGTAATGAAGCTAATTTTTTCTTCACTATATCCATCATATCATCAGATGCTTGTCCGTAGATAACACTACCCGCACTAGTATCAAATACATATGCATAGCCTTTTTCTTTAGCCATCTCTACAATAACATCTTCAGTTTTCTTAAGTATTGGAGAGTATAACTCTTCTTTTTTCTTAGTAACCGACTCTTGTGCTGTTTGTTGGAATTCTTGAATACGAGCTTCTAAATCAGAGATTTCTTTCACTTTAGCATCCTTAATTGGATCTGCCATAGTAGCTGCTTGTGATTGGTAAGCTTGTACTTTTGATTGGTACTCGTTAGTCATCAATTTCAATTGACTCTCCATTGAAGTAGCAAAGTCTTGTAATTTCTTATCTGCATCTTTCACTTCCGGTAATGAAGCTAATAATTCAGCAGAATTAATATGACCAAATTTTGCACCTTGTGCATTTACTCCCACTGCCGTAAATAAGGCTAATACTGCTAGGATTGTTAACTTAAATATCTTTTTCATTTGTAAAATTTTGCGGCAATATACATTATTTATTTTTTCTGAGGAGCTGGTTTATTGGTTTTTTCGACTTTTTCTGTGCCTTTAGCGCCTGAATAGTCACCTGCTTTATACCCTAAAGCTGTAATAATATCATTGCTCTTGTCTAATTTGGCACTTGTATACAACATGGTCGCATCTCCAGATTTATCGAAAATGACCCCATATGAGTATTGATCTGCATACTTATTAACCGCTTCAAAAACTTTATCTTGTATTGGCTTAATTAACTCTTCTCTCTTTTTGTATAATTCTCCTTGAAAGCCAAATTTTTGTTTTTGGTATTCCTTTACTTGTTTCTCTTTATCTACTATTTCTTGCTCACGTTTTGTCTTCATCTCATCCGACAATAATACCTGCTCTGCTTGATAAGATTTATACATCTTCTCTATTGCTGCATAACGAGTATCAATTTCCTTTTGCCAGTCCGCAGACAAGTCATCTAATTGTGTTTGCGCTGATTTATACTCTGGAATATGTTTTAAAATATATTCAGTATCAACGAAGCAAAATTTAGTTTGAGCATTTGCAAATGTTCCCAACATTGCAAAAACGATTACTAATAGTATCTTTTTCATTGTAAGTATTGTAAAATGTATTAAGTATTATGTATTATGTAAAAAAAGTGTATAATATAATATCTATTGTCCAGTGTCCAACATCTAGTGTCCAACATCCATTGTCCTAGAATTGTTGTCCAATTGAGAAGTGAAACTGACCACCACCAGCGCCAGCATCACCTGGAATCTTATCGAAACCATATCCATAATCTAAACCTAGCAATCCAAATATTGGTAAGAATATTCTTACCCCTGCCCCTACCGAACGTTTCATATTATTATAAGGATTGAAGTTCTTAAAGGTTGCATAAGTATTACCTGCTTCAGCAAATACTAATCCGAAGATTGTTGCTGATTGGTTCATGGTTATTGGATGCCTTAATTCCAATGTGAATTTATTAAAAATAGGTGCTCCAATACTTCCGAAATTTTGATCGGGAACAATAGAGTTATTTTGATATCCACGCATTCCAATAATTTCAGAACCTCTTAAGAAATCAAAACCAGCTAAACCATCACCACCTAACTTAAATCGTTCGAAAGGTGAAACGCCAATATCATTATTATAGTATCCTAAAAATCCGAATTGAGCTTTAGAATTTAACACTAAATCTCCAGCAATTCTAGTAAAGAAAGATGCATCAAATTTCCATTTATGGTATTCAATGTATTCATATTTTACTTCATTTATTGCAGTTGTATAATCTGTTTTACTAAACAAAGAATATGGTGGAGTAAACTGTAATGTTAAAGAAATATTAGAACCTGAACGAGGGTAAATAGGTTGATCGGTTGAGTTACGAGAAATCACGTTCGTTAAACTAATGTTATGTGATTTTCCTTTTTTGAATAAAAACCCACCGTAATTATTTAAGTCGTATTGTTGGTAGCTTAATGAATTATTTAACACAAAATAATCATCAGGTTTTTGTAAACGCTTACCTAAACTAACCGATGCCCCATTAATTTCAATAGATTGACGTAATGCATTGCCTTTCGCATAACCATTCGATTGTGTAGTTCTGAAAATAGATGCTGTAAAGTAGTTCGGTTTTTTACCACCTAACCAAGGTTCAGAGAAAGATAAACTATACGATTGGTAGTACAATCCATTTGTTTGTGCTCTGATACTTAACTTCTGACCATCACCAGTTGGCAATGGATCAAACTTGCCTTTTAAAGCATTTCGCATAGAGAGGTTGGTTAAGCTAAGTCCGAGTGTTCCAACTGCTCTACCGCCACCAAAACCACCCGACAATTCGATTTGATCTGATGGACGCTCAATTACAGTATACTCTATATCAACCGTTCCTTTTACAGGATCTGGTTTAGGATTAACTCCAATTTTTTCAGGGTCGAAATAACCAAGTTGAGAAAGTTCTCTATTCGTTCTAATAATTTCAGAACGTGAGAATTTTTGTCCAGGTTTAGTACGAATTTCTCTTAAAATAACTTTGTCATTTGTTTTTTCGTTACCACGAACAATAACACGATCGATAGTGGCTTGTGGGCCTTCACGGATAATCATATCCATATCGATAGTATCGTTATACACTTGCTTTTCTTGTTGATCTACATTGAAAAATAAATATCCATCATCCAAATATAAAGATCCAATATCTCTACCGTTTGGATTCATTTCTAAACGAGTTTGCAGAACTTTTTTATTGTAGATGTCACCTTTATTAATGGCTAATATCCCTTTAAGAGTTTCTGTGCTGTATTTAGTATTGCCATAAAAGTTAATATCACCGAAATAATATTTAGGCCCTTCATGTAAATTAATTTCAATGATTACGGCTTTCTTATTTACATCATATACAGTATCGCTTGTGATTTTAGCATCACGATAACCTAACTCATTATAATGCTCTATAATGGCAGCCTTATCGTCACCATATTCTTTCTCTTGGTATTTTGAGTTATTGAAAATTTTGTACCATCCTTTTTCCTTTGTTTCTTTCATCAGCTTTTTTACCTTCTTAGCTGATAATGCTGTATTTCCAATGATATTTATTTTTTCGATTTTAACTTTCTTGTTCTTGTCGATTTTAATTTTTAACAAAACCGAATTCGTCATAATCGAATCTACAGATTCAATAATATCTACTTTAGCATTCAAGTATCCTTTTTCAGTGTAGTATTTTTGAATAGAGTTTTTAGTGTTATTGATTAAGTTTTCATTTACTACTTTACCAGAAACTAATTTAATTCGCTCGCGAATATCATCTGCTTCCGATTTCTTAATACCTACAAAACTAAAGCGAGATAAACGAGGTCTTTCTTTCAATGCGATATCGAAAAATATTAGTTGACCATCAACCTTTGTGATGTTAATTTGAATATCGTCGAATAAACCTTGTACCCACAATTTTTTAATCGCTCCAGAAATTTTATCACCTGGGATTTGAATTTTATCACCAATTTCTAAACCTGTTAATTTGATTAAGGCATAGTTATCTAGAAATTTGATTCCAGAAACAGAAATACCACCAATTTCATATTGCTTTGGTTTATTGTAATCGAGTGCAAACTCTTCATCGTCACCACCAACGGTTATTTGGCTCCATGCGTTTTGATTAGACGCTACTATTAAAAATACTATTGCAAAAATTAATTTTCTCATGCTCTTCATTAGGCCTTAACTTGTTCACTTGTTTTTCCGAAACGACGTTCTCTAGATTGATAATCAATTATCGCATCGTATAAATCTTCTTTCCTGAAATCAGGCCATAGTTTATCGGTAAAATAAAATTCAGAATATGCAATTTGCCACAATAGGAAATTGCTAATGCGGTGTTCGCCGCTTGTACGTATTAATAATTCAGGGTCAGGAATTCCTGCAGTTGTTAAGTATTGATCAAGGGTGCTATCATTTATTGTAGCTAAGTCTAGCTTACCCTCTTTCACTTCTTCTGCTATTTTCTTAACGGCTTGTGTAATTTCCCATTTAGACGAATAACTAAGTGCTAAATGCAATGTCATTCTGGTATTGTCTTTTGTTTTATCAATAGCTTCTTTTAATTCTCTCAAACAACTAGATGGCAATTGTTCTAAATCGCCAATAGCATTTAATCGAATATTGTTTTCCATTAAGGTCTTCGTTTCTTTGTTAATTGTAGAAACTAATAATTCCATTAATGCATTCACTTCAAATTTTGGTCGGTTCCAGTTTTCTGTTGAGAAAGCATATAAGGTTAAATGCTTAATCCCAATTTCAGCTGCACTCTCTACCGTATCACGCACTGCTTTCACTCCGTTTTGGTGGCCAAATATGCGTAGTTTCCCTTTCTCTTTCGCCCATCTCCCATTACCATCCATAATAATGGCAATATGTAGTGGTAGATTTTCTTTATTTATGTTTGGAACTTGACTCATCTGTAAATACTAATATTTGGACATTTAATAGGTGTTAAGGTATACGAAATGCTTACTCCTGCAAACATATAAAAATCTCGTCTACTGGCATCACCTCGTTGCGTATAAGCTTCACCTAAATTTATACCATTGTTAATTTCTCCCGAACGATCAGATAGCGATGTGGCTAATTGACCATTAGTAGCTGTTAAAACTGTTTTATCAACGTAATTTTTACTTATATCGTCTAAATAGTCTGTAAAGGTGTTGCGATACCCTAATTCAAATCCTAAGTTGAAATTATCAACGAAATTATACTTTGCTCCGATACCAAAGGGTATTGCAACATTTAAATTACTGTATTTAGCTGAACTATTTAATGTTGTTCCCTGTCCTTCAGTTCCTAATTCTCTTAAAAAATAGGTTTCCCCATTAAATTCTGCTTTAGGGTCGAACATAAAGCCGGCAACACCCAAAAAAATGTAAGGAGTAAATCGTTCTTTATTAGAGCCCGGACTAAAAGGGAAAAAATAGTACTCATAATTTAAGGAAAGCTCTGTGATATTACTTGAGAAGCTCAAATTTCTAGCTTTTTCAAATGCTTGAGTAGAATTTGCATCATTGGCCTGTATGCTACCTTGAGTTAATCCTAATTTCAAACCACTAAATGGTGTAAATGCATAACGAACATTTACCGACACACCAGGATTTGTAAATTTCAATGGATTATTTCGGTTTAAATCGCCAATATATCCCATGCTACCTACATTCATACCAAACTCCCATTCTTGAGCCTTTAGGCTAGAAGTAGTTAATAGAATTAAGAAAACGATTGAAAAACCGATTTTTTGCATGGATAATAGTTAAAAGATGCGCTAAAATAAGGAAATAGATTAATTTCTGGTATCTAAGCCCCACATTAGCTTGTTTCTTAACGTACCTAAATAATTTTCAGTACTTAATCGGATTAAATTTAATTGAAAAGATTCTTTACGAACAGCCAATTGAGTATGAGTATCAAGGGTTTCTGTTCTCGAATCTAATGTCGCAAGGTAATGTGCACTTCTGCCTTCAACTTCAAAAGTAATTACTTGATTATCTGATAGAATAATTGGACGAACATTCAAGTTATGAGGCGAAATAGGTGTGATTACAAAATTTTCGGAGTTAGGGAATATAATTGGACCACCACAACTCAACGAATATCCGGTTGAACCAGTAGGTGTTGCTAATATTAGTCCATCTGCCCAATAGGAGTTTAAAAATTCACCATTCAAATACGCATGAATAATAATCATGGATGATGTATCTTTTTTATGAATAGTAACTTCATTCAATCCGTAATTTACTCCACCAAACAACTCTTTATCAGATTCTAAGCGAATTAAAGAACGTTTCTCAATGGTATAATGTCCTTTCATTAAACTATCTACTGCCGTTTTTATTTCTTGTTTGGCAATACTAGCTAAGAACCCTAAACGGCCCATATTTATCCCAATAATTGGGATCCCAGAGTCGCGCACTAAAGTTAGGGTATCAAGCATCGTACCATCACCACCCACACTAATCATGCATTTGATTTCCTGAAGTTGTAACTCATCGTGACGAGTGAACACTTCAACATTACTTGGAAGTTTTACACGTGGAACTAAATAAGCATGAAAAGCTGAATAAATGATTAGCTCCACTTGATTCTCTTCTAAACAATCAATGAGCTGTTGAACGTAACTTATCGCAGTATCATTAAATTTTCGACCGTAGATAGCAACTTTCATGGTTATTAAATATTTAAGTATTTCATAAATGAATCAAAGCGATTCATCGTATCATCATTATCTTGTTTATCTTGGTAGAAACTATGAGCAACATAATTAAAACGTTGAAATGTTTGTAGTATACCACTCACATCTTCTTTATCAATTTTAATAGTTACTTCAATTTTTGAAGAATCGCTAGAGGAATTAATATAAGAGCTCAATATATGAGCATCGTTAGATTCAACTATGCGAGCAATTTCAGATAATGAGTAATTATGCTGTGCAATTTCTAATTCAATAATAGCACCGGGATTAGTTACCGAAGCCATTTCTGCGAAGTAACTAATTAAGCTATGAGTAGATATTAGTCCTAAGTATTGTTCTTTATCATCAAGTATTGGTACAACACTTAATTTATTGGCAGACATTAACTTCATAGCATCATAAAGATGTTGCCAACCGTGGATAAAAGTATGAGTGAAGTTTAATGGAATAGTACTAATCGCATCATCTGTATCTTGCATTTCTAAGATATCATCTTCAGAAATTATCCCTAAAAAATTATTTTTTTCGACTACTGGTAAATGTGATACTTTGAAATCATTCATTAACAAAAGAGCCCTCTCTCCTGAATCTGCTATTTTCAGAGGGGGAATGAGGTCGTTAATGAGTTCAGCGCTTAACATAGTTCAGTTGCTAAAACAAAAGCAACATTATGATTGGTATAATTTATTTAAGAATTTTTCTAGAATCTCATTGAATTCTTCTGGGCGTTCCATCATAGCAGCATGACCGCACAATTCGATATACGTTAATTCCGAATTTGGAAATAAGCTATGAAACTCTTCTGCCGCTTCTGGAGGTGTAATGGTATCATTCTTACCCCAGATTAGGGAAACTGGAATTGTGATTTTTGGTATTTCTTTTCTTAGATTATGTCTGATAGCAGATTTAGCCATCGATAAGATTCGTAATATTTTACTTCTATTATTTACTACCTCAAACACCTCATCAACTAACTCTTTAGATGCAGTTTTGGGATCGTAGAATGTATATTCAACTCGCTCTTTTATGTAGTTATAATCTTCTCTTCTAGGATAAGTTCCACCCATTCCCTCTTCATACAAACCAGAACTACCCGTAAGCATCATTGAATGTACATGCTCCGGGTGACTAAGTGTATAAACTAAAGCAACGTGGCCTCCAAGAGAGTTGCCAAGTAAAGTTACTTTATCGTATTTTTTGTATTGAACAAATTTATGGATGAATTTTGCTAATGCTTCAACATTAGCACCCAATAATGGTAAATCATAAATGGGCATCAAAGGAATAACTACTTTATACTTTGGAGAGAACTTTGCACATACATACTCCCAATTACTTAGTGCTCCGAAAAGACCATGTAATAGTAAAAGTACTGGCCCTTCTCCTTCTTCTACAAAGTCAAAACCATTATCATTCTTTACTGTCAAACCCATGTTTAGATTCTTATTTCTGCTAAAATATAAAATTTCAAATGCAGAATCCTTATTTAATACTGATAAAAATAACTTTTTTTCAACAAATAGCCTTAAAATCTTTAATTATCTGAAAATGAGATAACCAATTTTTAATTATTTGAGGCCCTTGGAGACTCAAAATTGATTCTGGATGAAATTGTAAGCCCCAAACTGGTAAATGAACATGAGCAAATGACATAATTTCTTGATCAACGGTTACAGAAGTAGAAATTAATTCTTTTGGTAAATCTTCAATAATTAAGGAATGATACCTCATCATTTCACTTCCAGAAGGAATTCCATTAAACATCTCATGGTTTTGATGAATTATATCTGATGTTTTCCCATGCAATGGATGCTTTGCATTCAATAATTTGGAACCAAAATGCATAGCAATCGCTTGATGACCTAAACATATTCCTAAAATAGGGACTTTATCTATGTAGTGATAAATCACCTCCATTAAGATACCAGCATTTTCTGGCCTTCCAGGGCCAGGTGAAATGATGATAGCTTCTGGGTTAAGTTCAATAATATACGACAATAGACATTCATCATTTCGAATCACTTTCACTTCAACACCTTGTTGTTTCACAAGATCAAGTAAATTGTAAGTAAACGAGTCGTAATTATCGAATAATAAAACCACTACTTTGCTAATACTTGTTTAACCATGTCGGCTATTGCTTTCCCATCCGACTTACCAGCTAATGCTTTGTTAGCAGCACCAATTACTTTCCCCATTTCTTTAGGGTCTGTTACTCCTAGCTCTGCAACAAGCGTTTCTATAGCAGCTTTAAGCTCTTCAGTTGACATCTGCTTCGGCATAAATTCTTCTAAAACCTCTAATTCTTCTTCTTCAATTTTTGCGAGGTCAGCTCGGTTTTGTTGTTTGTAAATTTCTATTGAATCTCTGCGTTGTTTTATTTGCTTTTGAACAGCTTTCAATTCAGCTTCTTCGGATAAATCTTCCGAAACGCCTTTTTCTGTTTTCGCTAACAATAATGCAGCTTTAATTGCACGTAAGCCTCGTAAACGTGCTCCTTGTTTTGCTAACATTGCTGATTTGATTTCAGTGTCGATTTTTATGATTAATGACATATTTTTTAAATTCTAAATTTTAAATTCTAAATTAATTATTGTATCTATTGTCTATTAATTGTAGTTGCATTTGCTTGTGCAGTTGGCATAACAATTAAATCATTTATATTAACGTGTGCCGGACGGCTGGCTGCAAAATAAATAATATCTGCTACATCTTCTGGATGTAAGGGTTCAAACCCTTTGTATACATTATTTGCGCGTTCCACATCACCTTTAAAACGAACAATAGAAAATTCTGTTTCAACAGCACCTGGGTGAACTGCAGTAACTTTTATTCCATGAGTTACAAGATCAATTCGCATTGATTTAGATAAGGAGTCGACGGCTGCTTTTGTAGAGCAGTACACATTTCCATTTAAATAACTTTCTTTACCTGCTATAGATCCTAAGTTGATGATGTGACCTTTTTTATGATTAATCATCCAATTCGCAACTACTCTCGAAACGTATAAAAGACCTTTGATATTAGTATCGATCATCGTTTCCCAATCGCTCGTATTGCCTTCATAAAAAGACTCTAATCCGGCCGAGAGGCCAGCATTATTAAGTAAAACATCGATATCCTTCCATTCGGTAGGTAATGATTCTAATGCACCTTCGGTTGCAAGTTTATCGCGTACATCAAAAGTTAAGGTATACACTTCTGCATTATATTCGCTTTCGAGTAATTCTTTTAATTTTGATAAACGATCCGATCTTCTTGCGGTAATAATTAATTTGTAATTATTTTTCGCAAATAGGTGCGCACAAGCTTCCCCTATTCCAGCACTTGCACCAGTAATTAATATGGTTTTTTTTGTATTCATTATATTATTCGAAATAGAATGTCATGCAAATTACTCTAGAGAATAATTGGTCTAATGGACGAGAATATAGATGTCCTTCTTTTTTTAAAATGTCTTTTGTTCCATAAGAGAATTTAAATTCCGGAGAGAATTTAAAGTATTGATAATACAAATCCCAACCAAAACCCCATTCATAAGACAAATCGAAATTTTGAAGTTTCACTTTACGCGTGGTTTCATCGAAAATATCTTCTCCTTTTTCAATTTTCTTTTGTGAAATGATATCGTAGGAAGCTCTAACACCCCCAATAACATAGAACCCTACGTTACGATGCCTAATACTTCTTAACTTAAAATCTAATGGTAATTCAATGTAAGTAGATTCAATTCC
>CAJBVG010000050.1 GCA_903958995.1 uncultured bacterium
ATAATTATTATTGCAATGTGGACTATTTCTAAAATCTAATATCTCAATTCTAATATCTAATATCTAATCAGTATTTTTGAGCATGACCATTGAGCAAATACTTTCAGATATAAAAAAGCGACAATTTAAGCCCATCTATTTCTTACATGGGGAGGAAAGTTATTATATCGATTTAATTGCAGATGTACTAGAGAAAGAAGTATTATCTGAAGCAGAGAAAGGTTTTAATCAAACCATTTTATATGGTAAGGATACTGATATGTTAACGATATTGAGTACTGCGAAGCGTTACCCAATGATGTCGGATTTCCAATTAGTGGTCGTTAAAGAAGCACAGAACATTAAGTTCGGGAAAACGGAAGGAAAAGAGCAAGATCCCTTTGCGGCTTATGTTGAAAATCCATTAAAAAGTACTGTTCTAGTTTTTTGCCATAAGTATGGCTCTTTGGATAAACGATTAAAAGTTGCGAAAGCCATTGATAAACATGGAGTTTTATTCGAGTCGAAAAAATTATACGATAATCAGATCTCCGACTGGGCGAATCAATATGTAGAGAGCAAGGGATATAAGTTAGAAGGTAAAGCAGCTGCAATGATTGCCGAATACTTAGGCAACGACTTGGGAAAAGTGGTGAATGAAGTGGAAAAGGTATTAATCAATATGGACAACCGTAAAACGGTGACTATTGATGATATTGAGAAAAACATAGGTGTCAGTAAGGAGTTCAATAGTTTTGAATTGAATTCGGCTTTAGTAAAAAGAGAAGTTTTGAAAGCCAATAAAATAATCGATTATTTTGCTGCGAATAAGAAAGACAATCCCTTGGTATTGATCTTAGGAAATATGAATAGTTTCTTTAGTAAACTATTTACATTTCATTATTTACAAGATAAATCAAGAGCAAATGTAGCGTCACAACTAAAGATAAATCCATACTTCGTCCAAGAATATGAATTGGCAGCTCGGAATTTCAATTTCGATAAAACTTGTCAGATTATTAGTTTATTAAGAGAATACGACTTAAAATCGAAAGGTGTAGATAACACAGGAAATACAGAAGAAGGCGAGCTTTTACGAGAACTGGTTTGGAAAATCTTACATTAGTTCGTGTGCTCGAAATTTAGAATTTACAATTTAGAATTTACAATTTAGTATGAAGCATTGGCTAGTAAAATCAGAACCCCACAAATATTCGTGGGAGCAATTTCTGAAGGACAAAAAAACGTTTTGGGATGGAGTGAGGAACTACCAAGCAAGAAATAATTTGCGCTTAATGAAGAAAGGCGACTTAGTGATGTTCTATCATAGCAATGAAGGGAAGCATGTGGTGGGCATAGCTAAAGTGATTAAGGAGCATTACCAAGATCCAACTACAACAGACCCCAATTGGGTGGTGGTTGATTTGGCACCATTTAAAACATTGAGCCGAGCAGTTACATTAGAAGAAATAAAAGAAGACCATAAATTACAGAACATTGCTTTGGTAAAACAAGGTAGGTTATCGGTTATGCCACTTAATAACACAGAATTCGATCGAATCATTGAAATTAGTGAGGATTAATTATAAATAGTACTTGTTTTAGTAATACCAATATCAGTCACAAATCTTATTTTACAAAGCATATTATATTCCTGAAAATTAAGACATTCCGGAACGATATCTTATTAATTATATTTATTTTTTGTGTCCCGAAAGTATGAGTACAGAAGTGTCAAATATTGTTCAACAGATTACGGATTTACTGAATGAAGCGTATTCGATTCGAATCTTTGATTTAAAAAGGAGTACTCTATTAGCGAAAGAAGCTTTAGTGCAAAGCAGAAATGCTGAAGAAAAAAGTCTTATCGGGAAGAGCTTAAATCAACTTGCATTATTTTACATGATACAAGGGGAGCAAGCCATATCCTTAAAACATTCGGAAGAAGCTATACAATATTTTCAAGAATTAAATGATGAGCGAGGCATAGCCGATGCAAAATATGCTATTGCGAGTACGTATTACAAATCTGATAATTATCATTTAGGACTCGTATACTTAATAGATTGTTTAGCTATCTATAAAAAGTATAATGATTACCATAATCAAGCCCGTACATTAAAAAGTATGGGAACTATTTATGAGTATTTTATTGATATTAAGAATGCAATTAAAGCGTACAAGTCATCAATAGAAGCAGCAAAACTAGCTAACGATCGTAACTTAGAATCAAATGCCTATTGTCCGCTTTCTGGAATTTACCTTAACCAAGGGAAGGTAATAAAAGCACAAGAAATGATTGATTCTGCTATCCGTATTAAGCGAGAAACGGGTGATATTCGAGGCTTAGCCTTTGCATTATACGGACGAGGGAAAGTATCTACACATAAAGGGAATTACAAAGAAGCCGAAGCCGATTTTGTAGAGTCAATTAATATTAATTTAGAAATGAATGAGCGCCTAGGAATAGGCATGTCATACTACAAACTTGGTGCTTTATACATTAAGATGAATGAGCTGGAGAAAGCAAAGGAAATCTTAAGTACTGGAATTCAATCTGCA
>CAJBVG010000051.1 GCA_903958995.1 uncultured bacterium
AAGCGAATTTGCATTCGGCATTCGTGAATTTTTGTATGCTAGCAGATGCAAGATGAAAAGCTTCTACTTCTACAATGGTATCTTTTACTTCAACACCGTATGCTCCTATGTTTTGAATTGGACAAGCACCTACTGTTCCTGGAATTAAACTTAAATTCTCTAACCCTGCGTAACCCTTATTCACATTGAATTGTACGAAATCGTTCCACACCTCTGCTGCTCCTGCTTTTACAAAAATATCATCGCCTTTCTCTTCAACTTCAATCCCTTTAATACCTAAACGAATTACAATACCCTCAAAATCTTTGGTAAGCAACAAATTACTTCCACCTCCTAATACAAATTTTTCGTTTGATTTAAATTCATCCGTTTCAATCAATGATAACAAATCCTCATGCGAAGTTACCTCCACAAAATACTTCGCCATTACATCGATACGAAATGTATTGTAAGGGAGGAGCGATTTGTTTGATTCTATTAGCATTGAATGAGTTGTGAATTGTGAATTGTGAGTTATGAGTTAGTTATAAATCATTAACATATTAACATATTAAAATTAACATATTTTCCCATTAACATATTAACATATTAAATATGCAGCGCTCTATTCCCAGTTGCCGCTAAGCAAGCTTCTTTAAATACTTCGGTATAGGTTGGGTGAGCATGGCTCATGCGAGCAATGTCTTCTGCGCTAGCACGAAATTCCATTGCAACCACGGCCTCTGCAATCATATCGGCAACACGTGGCCCAATCATATGCACACCTAAGATTTCATCGGTAGTGACATCTGCAAGTACCTTCACCAATCCATCGGTATCCATACTCGCACGTGCTCTTCCACTCGCTAAGAATGGGAAGTTTCCGGCTTTGTATTTTACACCTTCTGCTTTTAATTGTTCTTCTGTTTTACCAACCGAAGCAACTTCTGGCCAAGTGTAAACTACACCTGGTATAAGATTATAATTAATATGAGGTTTTTGTCCGGCGATTAATTCCGCAACATAAATACCTTCTTCTTCAGCTTTGTGTGCAAGCATTGCACCACGTACAACATCACCAATAGCATAAACACCTTTCACCGAAGTTTCCATGTGTTCGTTAACGGTAATTTTGCGTGTACGCTCTTCTGTTGTAATACCAATATTTTCTAAACCTAATCCATCGGTATAAGCTACTCTACCTACTGCAACTAAACAGTAATCTCCAGTAACTACTACTTCTTCACCCTTAGCATTATCTGCTTTAATGTTTACTTCTTTACCTTTAGAAGTTACTTCTTTTACTTTATGACTTAACAGAAATTCGAATCCGATTTTCTTTAATGATTTTTGTAATTCTTTACCTAAAGTTTTATCCATTGTAGGGATAATAGAATCCATAAATTCTACAACAGTTACTTTCGCACCTAGACGAGCATATACCGAACCTAATTCCAATCCGATTACACCACCACCAATAAGCACTAAGTGTTTAGGCACTTCGGTAAGATTTAATGCTTCGGTAGAAGTGATAATTCTTTTTTTATCGATCGTAATAAATGGTAATGAACTCGGCTTAGAACCTGTAGCTATAATAACATGATTTGCTTCAAGTGTAGTTTCCGTTTTGCCTTTTACCACAATGGTATTTTTATTTTTAAATGAACCCAAGCCTTCGTAAGTATCAATCTTATTTTTTTTCATCAAATAAGTAATACCGTCGGTGTTTTGTTTCACCACATCATTTTTACGAGCCACTAATTGAGCAAGGTTGATTTTTAAATCTTTTAGCTCTATACCATGAGTCTTAAATGAATGAGCTGCATTATGATAATGCTCTGAAGAATCGAGCATTGCCTTTGATGGAATACATCCCACATTTAAACAAGTGCCCCCAAATGTGCTATATTTTTCAACAATCGCAGTCTTCATGCCTAACTGCGCACAACGTATCGCAGCAACATAACCACCTGGACCAGAACCTATAACAACAACATCGTATTTCATAACTATATTTTTAAAGACCCAAAAGTAAGAAAGAAAATGCAGATAGCGAACTACTTATTCGCTTCTATTGGGCTAGGCTTATGACAACAATCTACCTCAGTTGATTGTTTTTCTTGTTTGATGATAGGGCTGATGTAAGGTATGCCCAAATTCATGCCACGAAGAATTAAGATGATACCCACGAGAATGGATATTACTGGTATTGCTTTTTTAAGTTTATTTCTAAAATTGAGATTCACGAAAGAACCCATAATGCTTAAGGTAAACATGGCTGGAATAGTACCGATTCCAAAAAACATCATGAACAAACTACCATCTATTGTCGTACCCGTGAGCATCGCTCCTGATAATGCCATGTACACAAATCCACAAGGTAATAATCCATTAATCAATCCTAAAACTAAATAAGCAAAGTTACTTTTCATTTTAAAAGCGTTAGAGAATGCTTTTCGAATAATAGGTATTTGCAAAACCGAAACCTGTTTGAATTTTGAAGGTACAATGTATGGGAAAGAAACAAATAGTATAATTATAGCACCAGTAGCAATAGAAACAATTTGTTGAAAACCTCCAATGAATAAGCCTTTGCCAATGGTTCCAAATAATAAGCCGATTATTGAATAAGTAATTACGCGACCAATATTATAAAGTAAGGCACTCGTATAAATTAGATTTTTTTGACCTTCATGTTGAGGTAAGGCAATAGCAATAGGTCCACACATTCCGATGCAATGGAATGAGCCGAGGAAACCTAATAAGAAGGCTGCGAGCACCATGCTAATTGTAAATTCTAAATTGTAAATTCTAAATTGTAAATTCTAAATTGTAAATTCTAAATTCCCTGTCTGCCGCCAGGCAGGTAATCTCTAAATTTCCTGAATATGAAAGCTGATACGTACTTAGTAGAAAGTAATTAGTTCAATACTACTACGTTTTCGGTTTGGTATTCGGTGTTGCTTACTTTCCAATTCACAGTAACCTTATACAT
>CAJBVG010000052.1 GCA_903958995.1 uncultured bacterium
AACTTATCGGGTTGTTGAATAATGGTACGCACCGCTTGGGTTGGGAAAGAGCTTAGTATTGCAATCATCCCTTTATCGGTACGATCGCCAGAAGCGTAGATGTTGGTAAAGGAAACACCCTCTTGCGCCATTCGGTTCAGGTTCGGACAAACATCCTTTTCTCCACCGAAATGTTCAACAACATCGGAAGTAAAACTCTCGAGAATGATGTACACAATATTAGGGCGAGTGGTATTAAGCAGATGAACAGTATCTGCTGGAACGTACGTATATAAGGAGTCTACGAGGTGTTCGGCTTCTGCCGATTCCATAAAGACATAAGGATTTTCGTTGCTAAAATGATTCTCGATGACCGAATGCATTAAGTTCCATTCGGTATTTAAACTTGCATGGTTAATGATGGAGTATTTCGAAAAGTACACCGCGCTTTGGTTAATGGGCGCAAGTTGTAATCCACCTCTCATCATGAGTACTGCAATAAAAGCGTACAAAGGAATGCTGAGGAATTTTAATAGGAAATGCAATTTCGGATCGCACTCAAAACGGAAATATTTTCGGTAAAGAAAAATAAATACAATGAGTTGTGAAATGAAAATAAAGGCAGATAAATATATAGGAGATGACGTACTCGATGCCAAGGCTTCACCCGGCGAGAAGAGTAAAAACTCAATGGCACGACTGTTTAATTTAGCGCCCCATTCCTTGTAAATGCTTAAATCGATAATGCCGAAAAGCAGTACAATTACCAATAAAATATAGGTATATACGGTAATGAAGGCATCTAAACCTGCAGATTTTTTCGGGACAAATAGTTGTATAATTAATAAGAGAACTGGGAGGAGTAAGAAATACCCCGACATGGAAAGATCTAAACGAAGACCCTTAATGAATATCCAAATCTGTTCTGTAAATGGAGCTTCTTGTATTTGGGTAAAATGAAAAATAAAAAACAGCAATCGTTGAACAGTAAAAATAATCATCCAAAAGAGGATGTATTTTAAAATCGAGATTGCTGTCTTCATTAATATTAATAAGGAATAATTATTCGCCTTGTCCGCCACCCATTTCTTTCATTAATTCTTCTTGCGCAGTAATTTTATACTCAGCAGGAATAACGAAAGAAGTATCGGCTACTTTCTCTTTTTTTACTTCGCGAACCGTAACAGTCATTTTAAACTGACTTAATTTAGTAGAGTATTCCATTGGCATACCCGGTACTACTTTAAACTCCGCATTGAAAGAATTTTCGGTATAAGGAATCTCTGGAGTGTAGTAAATACTAACTTCTTCCTTGGTTTTCTTGTTGATTAATATCACGCGATTACATACATAACCAGCTATGGTTTTAGTTTCTTTTGAAATCACTGCTTCGTAATCGGGCATCATTGCTTTTTGTTCAGCAATTTTTGCTTCATCTACTTTCATGGCATATTTATTACCCATGATGTCTAATAACACTACAGTGCTTTTCGCATCTTTAGAATCTGTAATCGCAACCGTTTCCGACATTCCTGTCGCAAACTCTGATCTCGATTTACTGCCTTTAAATTTTACAGTTAATTCAGTTGGCATCATTGCTGCCATCATACCGGCATCTTCAGCACCTTCTAACTTTAGGTCGTAAATAATTACACCTTCCGTTAATTTCTTTTGTGCAAATGCATCCTGTTGTGTAGAAAGGAGAAGTGCTAAACCTAAAAATAGAAATGTTCTTTTCATATATATTATTTTGATAGCCGAATTTAAGGATAAATCTCTTATTTACGTTAAGAAACACAAATATTACAAGCATATTCTGTGATAATGAGGTTCAAAGGAGATGCTTTTGCTAACAGCATTCGAGTAAATTTTACCCTTGAGGTGTAGGTCGTATTTCCGTTGCGGAACCATAACAATGACTTGTTTTTTAGCACGATACCCACGCCATAATTTACTTTGCTTACGGATGGTTTTGATATTCGTTTTGTTTGAAAAAAATAAAATGAATTTCTCCTGTTGTTCAATCACGTATTGCGTTTGGTAAGGAGATTGCATTTCCCAAAGGTGTTCGTGATTTTCGGGGTGATGTGTGCTAATCTGATAAATGCTCATCGAAATTAAAACGATAAATAAAAACGACAAGCCAGATTTTATTCGTTCTCTGCTAAGCAATAGAATACTCATCAATACTAAACTAATGAATACACACATCACAAAATCGATGCGAGGTAAAGCGAGTACTGACATTGGCCATTTGGATAACCATAATAAATAAGCATTTAATCCGGAGATGGAATATTGCAAAGCCCATTGAAAGAGTAATACCACATAAGGAATCTTCGCAAATACCAACACCCCAATACTTGCATATAAAGCAACACTTGATAATGGTATGGCAATGAGGTTAGCGATGATAAAGTAATTTGGAAATTGATGAAAATAATACCAACACAAAGGCAAGGTAAACAGCTGAGCCGCTAAAGAAACCGAGGTCGTTGACCATATGTAAGTCATTATTTTATTTTTAGGTTGATACCAATCGCTAATCCATTTTTGTAAGTAAAGAATACCCAATACTGCCAAGTACGAAAGTTGGAAACCCACATCAAATAAATACATCGTATCTATACTCAATAAAAAAACAGCCGATGCCGCTACATGGTTAATGGTATTGGATTGATGGTTGATTGCCTTGCCAATGCAGTAAAAACTAATCATGCAGGCCGAACGAATCACCGATGCCGGCAATCCCGTAAGCATGGCATAAAACCAAATGCAGAGAATCATCAACACACATTTCAATAACTCATTTTTCAATACCCGCACCAGCTTAAACAAATGCTGCAGCACTAGGAAAATAATACCCACATGCAATCCCGATACTGAGATAATATGAATGGTTCCTGTATCGCTGTAACTCTTCAGTACGGCCTTATCTACGTCGGCTCGTTCACCTAATAGGAGCGCGGCACCCATCTCGTAGGTGGGTTCATCCTTGATATTGTTTTTGAGAATTTGAAGTAGTTGCTTCCTAGTTTGATTACTTAGTTGGGGTAAAGAAAATGGAAAATAGAAAATAGAAAAAGGCGAGTTACTTTTTTCTATTTTCGAATTACTTTTCTCTTCGGATAGTCGAATTACGAGGTACGAACTACGA
>CAJBVG010000053.1 GCA_903958995.1 uncultured bacterium
ACTCGCTCTATAATTTCAAGTTCTTCTTCATCAAGTGGTGCTCCTGAATCACCTGCAACACAACATTCTCCTTTACATTTGCTTAGGTTACAAACAAATTGCTCGGTAAATAATTCATCAGAAAGTATGGTATTCTCGTGTGGGATCATCTATAAGAAGTAATAGGGTTTTTTAACCCTTGGAATTTATCAAGTTCAAGTACTAGTGAGCCAATTAATATCTCAACTTCTACTTTCACTGGTACACGATTAGTATCATTAGTAATCCACATATACATTCTACTGTCCTTGCGGAAAACTCGACCTGGCTGTAACGCTGGACTAAATTTTATACATTCAAATTTACCAGCATCGGTGCTAATCGTTTCTTTTCCGAGGTATTCAATTTCTAGTGGATATATACCATCGTCTAAGAAATACTTCATTTTAATGACTTCCCCAATTTTTACGTTTTTGATATCTAAACAACGTGCAAAGTAATACATGGAAATAATATCAAATGTAACGTCGGGAGATGTAAACGTTCCTTTAGTTGCTACAATTCTATTCCCTTTTTGGTCGAAATTCGCATAACTATCTCGTTTGTATTTACCCTCGCGAACACTTTCTGTGAATTGCATTGGAAGGAGTAAAGTTTGATCGACGTACGAATCATAACGGTGACGAACTTTTAGAAACCAGTCGAACGATGGCGTAGTACCACCCTTTGCAACAAAGTGTAATGGTTTTTTGCCATTGATATCCTTTTTGGATTCTTGAACTTCAAAGGTTACTTCAGCTGCATGGATAAAGCCATAATGTGCCGTATACTCTAACTTTTCACCAATTTGAAAAGCTCCTAGTTTAAAATCGGGTTGAAGCTGTGCTAATGCAGTACTTGGGATTCGAAAAAAGAAAGTGGAAAATAGAAAAACGTAAATACTAATTCTTTTCATTGTGCAATAATAATAACTATTCTGCAATTTTTTTATACAATGGTACAGTAGAACAAGGTTCACCATACATTATACTTTTAGCAATGGGTCTAAACAAACGAGTAATCTCTACATATGCAGAAGTTGGGACAGGAATATCACCACATCCTTTTATTACAATCCGTTGATCTTTAAATTCTTTTAAATCAATTTTTGCAAGTGCTTGTCTGAATAAAGCATCTTCTAAATCCGCTAAATCTCCGAATACTAACATGTTGGCGTAAGGTTCAATTTTTGTTGCTAGAAGCATAAACGCCCAAGTAGGAACTATCGCATCTACACTACAAACTATAGCAACATTTTTACCTTCGTATTGTGCCCAATCATACCCTTTTATAAACTCTCTAAAATCCTTTTCGCGTAGCATTAAGCCTTGAAAGAGATTGTCTTTGATATCATATAACACTCTATCCCCTTTATGGTAATAATCGCTTAAATCGAAACTAATTAGGCCACTTTGGGCAACTTTGTTTACAAAGTCCATGCTGTTTAATGTATTAGGTAATATGTATTAGGTATTAGGTACTATGTATTAGGTATTATGTATATAATGATTATATGTAGTGTACATAATACAATGTACTTAATACAGTGTACAGTCTACATAATACAATAATGCAAAGGTAATTGTTTTTTAGGACTACTGAAGAATGGACGATGGACATGGGACACTGGACAATGGACTGCTGGACAAAAGGACTATTTCTATTGAGTCAATAATTGCTCCGACGCGATTTATCGCGTCGATAGTACTTGAAATTATTGTCGGAGTGCCCTTCTCCAGATAGCTATCGGGATGCATTCTATCAACTCTATCATTTTAGGACCACCCCTCAACTGCGCTGCGATTACCTCTATCATTTTAGGACTGCCCCTCAACTGCGCTGCGATTACCTCTATCATTTTAGGACCACCCCTCAACTGCGCTGCGATTACCTCTATCATTTTAGGACCGCCCCTCAACTGCG
>CAJBVG010000054.1 GCA_903958995.1 uncultured bacterium
TCGTAGTTCGTAACTCGTAATTTGCACTCCCGATAGCTATCGGGATGCACATTTACTAAACTCCTACTCTCTTCAACTCGTAGTTCTTTGTTTGCGAAAGCAACAATGGCACTTGTTCTATGGTGACGAAACTTAGGTCTAATCCAAAACCTTTTTCTTCTGAAAGTGATAATTTTTTCAGCAAGAAATAGATTTGCATAATAATACGTTCGTACAATGGAAGTGAATTATCTGCTGATAATTTTTTCTCTAACACGATGAATTTAAAGTCGCCCGTAATATTGTGTTTGTGTAATGATTCGTATCGACTCACAATATCCACTTCATTATTTTTCACTAAATCTTCAACCACTTTACGGAACAATACATTTATTTTCTGCTCGATACGGAAACCTAATTTGAATTCGATTCGAATAACGTTGCCTGGTACTAAATGCACTACTTTGTATTCTGTTTTATAAGGCTCGTCTTCCACATCAACGTGTACAAACCAATAAACATCGGCACGTTTAGGCTGTTTCTGGAATATAGAATACATGATTTTCGCTTCAATTTCAGAAGTGAAATTAGATCCTGTTAAGTACACTAATTGAGATGCATATTTAGGAACAGATTGATCTGCACTTAACTCTTTTAATATAGGTAAGTAATCATCAAGCTCTGAAAATCTCAAATAACGATTTCTAATTTTTCTTGCATTAATCCAAGACCACATGATGGTAAATAAAACACCACCAATAAGAATTGTAACCCAACCACCATGAGTGAATTTACTTAAGTTGGCTACTAAGAATGATAATTCTATAGTCGCATAAATAGCTAGCAATACACCTACTAACCAATACGAGAATTTTCTAGTTAATAAATACACCATCAATAAAATGGTAGTCATTAACATGGTTAAGGTGATTGATAAACCATACGCCGCTTCCATGTGTGTCGACTCTTGGAAATAGAGTACCACTGAACAACATCCAAACCATAATAACCAGTTTATGCTCGGAACGTATAATTGTCCTTTTGCATCAGTTGGATAATTGATTTTAACTTTTGGCCAGAAGTTTAAACGAACGGCTTCAGATATTAAGGTAAATGAACCACTAATTAATGCTTGACTGGCTATAATAGTTGCTAAGGTTGCAAGGCCGATTCCATAAATTAAGAACCACTCTGGCATAATGCTATAAAACGGATTAGAATCCATCACCGAACCACTATTGGTTACTAGCCATGCTCCTTGTCCAAAGTAGTTTAATAACAAACATATTTTAACAAAAGCCCAGCTTACGCGAATGTTTGCTCTACCACAATGACCTAAATCAGAATATAAAGCTTCAGCTCCAGTAGTACATAAAAACACTGCACCTAAAATCCAAAATCCTGCAGGGTTATTCACTAAGGTGTCGTATGCAAAATATGGATTTACTGCTTTTAATATTTCAGCATGCATGGTAATTTGCGAAACTCCCACAACACCAAGCATTGTAAACCAAAGAAACATTATCGGACCAAATGCTTTACCTACGAAATTACTTCCGAACTGTTGAAATAAAAATAGAATGGTAATTATTACGATGACGATTGGAACGGTTTGAATATCTGGATATTTTAATTGTAAGCCTTCAATAGCTGAGGCTACAGAAATAGGAGGTGTAATAATTCCATCGGCTAATAAAGTACAGCCACCAATAATAGCGGGCAGCATTAACCATTTAGCTTTTCTTCGAACTAAAGTATAGAGTGAAAAAATTCCACCCTCCCCTTTGTTATCCGCTCGAAGTGTGATGATTACATATTTTATCGTAGTTTGTAATGTTAAGGTCCAGAATATACACGAAATACCTCCGTATACAAGATCTCTATTAATAACATTTCCTTCTCCAATGATTGCTTTTAATACATATAAAGGAGATGTCCCGATGTCGCCGAATATGATACCTAAGGTAACTAATACTCCGGCTGCTGATATTCGATTAAGTTTATGCGCGTCCAAGAAAAATATGATAAAGTGCTCAAATGTAGTTTATAATATTGGAATTATAAGAGCACAACTTTACAAAATTGTTACAGAATTTAAAAATGGTTTTTACAAAAATCATTATCTTTGGATATGTTGAAAAAATACACCTATTTATTAACCCTCATACTTTTGGCTACAGGGACTTCCCTGCTGGCTCAAAATACGTATGAAATTAAGGTTGGTGTAAACGGATATCATTTTGCTCCTCGCGTAACTAACTGTACTGTAGGAGATACCATTCGCTTTGTTTATGTTTCGGGTAATAATCCTACTCGATCAGATGATGGGCAGAGCATCCCAACATTCAGCTTAACAAATAATAATCAATCAAAAGCATTCGTCATGACGTCTGCTGGTAGCATACCATTTTACAGTACAACCCACGGCGATCAGAACGGTTCTGGCATGTCGGGTCAAATTAATGTGAGTGGTTTAAGTGCAAGTATTGCCAATAAATCCTTGGTAAGTTCATTGAGTGTTTTCCCTAATCCTGCCAACGATAAAATTAATGTAAACTTTGTAGTTAAAAGAGAGAATAATGTGTTAATACGCTTACTAGACGTGCTAGGCAACGATGTCGCTGTTTTAGCAAGCGACAAATATTCAGCAGGCGAATACCGCCAATCTTTTGCTGTTCCGGCAAGAGTTACTAAAGGATTATACTTCGTAAAAGTAAGTGTAGGTTCTGAAGTAGCCATCAAAAGAATCTCTATCCAATAGTTTTTTTTAACATCTATGAATAACTTGTTTGCATTCATTGCTCACAAGAGTTTTTAGGGTTTTAGTTTTTCCTATCTTCGCAGTAAACCTATTTCTATGAAAATACTTGCCGTAGGTAGAAACTATTCTGAACATGCGAAGGAACTTAACAATCCAGTGCCTACAGAACCGGTTATCTTCCTAAAACCAGATACTGCTATACTTCGAGAGGGCAAACCCTTTTACTATCCTGATTTCTCAGAAGATATTCATTATGAAGCGGAGCTCGTTTTAAAAATCGGGAAAGAGGGAAAACATATTGCAGAACAATTCGCACTTAGCTACATCGAATCGATTAGTATTGGAATTGATTTTACTGCAAGGGATCTACAAGAGAAATGCAAACAAAAGGGATTGCCTTGGGAAATTGCTAAAGCATTTGACCATTCGGCACCAATAGGAAAATTTATTCCAATAGGAGATTTCAAAGATTTGAAAAACATTTCATTCTCCTTAACAAAAAATAATGTGCAAGTTCAAAAAGGAAATAGTGCAGATATGATATTTTCGTTTGAACAAATTATTGCTTATTTATCTACACGATTTACCTTCAAAAAAGGAGATTTGATTTTCACTGGAACGCCTGCAGGAGTTGGAAAGATTAGCATCGGCGAGCATTACGAAGGATTTATTGGAGAGCAGCGTTTACTTAGCTTAGATGTGAAATAAATGATGCGATTTAAAAAGATTTATCATTACGCTTTAAAAACAATTGCAACTTTTGGCTTATCACTTTTGGTCATCACTAACTTTGCTTTTAATTACTCTTATCCAAAATTGAATGATGTTGCAGATCGAGTATATCCGCAAGATTTTTTTCGTCCACCATTAGATATTCCCATTGTATTAGCAGGAACATTTGGAGAGATGCGTCCGAATCATTTCCATTCGGGAATCGATATTCGCACCAACTCACAAGAAGGCCTGCCGGTTTATGCTGTAGGCGAAGGTTACATTTCTAGAATTCGTGTACAAGCAAGCGGATTTGGATATGCATTATACATTACCCACCCCAACGGATTAGTGAGTGTTTATGCGCATTTACAGCGCTATGCTCCTGAGTTTACTCAAGCCATGCGCAAGATGCAATACGAACTTCATTCTTTTGAAGTAGATTCTTTATTACACCCCACTTTATTACCTGTTAAAAAAGGACAACTGATTGCATATAGTGGAAACTCTGGCGCATCACAAGGACCACATTTACATTTCGAAATTCGTGATGCCATAACCGAAGAAACGATTAACCCATTATTGTGTGGATTTGAAGTGCCCGATAAAGTAAACCCCTACATACAAGCTGTCACTATTTATCCACTGAACGAAAATAGTTCGATTAATAACTTGAAAGTAAAGCAACGCTTTGCAGCTAGTGGGCGTCCTGAATACACCATAAACAATGGGAATATTATTAATGCATGGGGTACTGTAGGTATTGGGATCGAAGCTCTCGATTTACAAAGTAATTCGAATAACAACAATGGTGTTTATTCTATCGAACTAAAACAAAATGGTGAACGTATCTATTTTTCAAAAGTAGAGCGCTTCTTTTTTAAAGATACCAGAGCAATAAATTCTCATTGCGATTTTAAAGAACGTAATAATTCTGGACGATGGGTTCAAAAAAGTTTTGTTGATCCAGGAAATCAATTGACCATTTATAAAGACCTTACTAATCGAGGCAGAATCGCTTTAGAACCGGGCGATATTTATAACATGGAATATATAGTAAAAGATGTTAAAGGCAACACCTCTACATTAAAATTTACAATAAACTGCTTAGAAAAAAACCCATACGAACTTAAATTTAGCAATGTTAGAAATTCAAAAGATTTTTGGCCTTGCGAAGTTCAAAATAAATTCACATTAGGAAACTTTACAGCCACTTTCCCTGCATATACTTTTTACGATAGCATTTTATTGTACAGAGCTATGAAACCAAGAGTAGGTAATGCTTATTCATCAAGCTACACCATTGGGAATAGTGATATTCCAGCACATGGTATGTTTGATGTTTGGATTAAACCAGAACGCGAAATGACTCCGTTCCAATTATCGAAAGCACTTATTGTTCAAGCCGGACGAGGATCTGCAGGTGGGCTCTATCAAGATGGGGTTATTAAAGGGAAAGCAAAAACTATGGGGTCATTCTATATCGGAGTAGATTCAATTGCACCAAGTATAAAGCCTATTAACATTTCAAATGGTAGAAATTTAAGTAAGTCAGTTCGTATTTCTGTAAAAATTGGAGATAATTTATCTGGCATAAAATCCTATAAAGCTTATATCGATGATGAATGGGTATTGATGAACTACGATCAAAAATACGCCCTACTCTTTTATGTATTTGATGAAAATTGTGTCGAAGGAAAACATGTATTCCGTTTAGTTGTTACAGATATGAAAGATAATAAAAGTCAGTACTTAGCAAGTTTTACTAGATAACATGGCAGCACTAAAAGTAGGGTCAAAAGCCCCAGCATTTAAAGGGAAAGATCAAGATGGAAATTCAATTTCATTAAGTGATTTCAAAGGGAAAAAATTAATTGTTTTCTTTTATCCGAAAGATAACACGCCAGGCTGTACCGCTGAAGTATGTAGCTTACGCGACAATTACGCTTTACTTCAAAAAAACGGATTTGAGTTATTAGGCATCAGCGTTGATGATGAAAAATCTCATCAGAAATTTATTACTAAACATAGTTTGCCATTCCCATTACTTGCAGACACCGACCAAAAGGTAGTCAATGCTTTTGGTGTATGGGTAGAAAAAAGCATGTACGGAAGAACCTATATGGGCACTGCTCGTAAAACATTTATCATCGATGAAGAAGGGAAAATTTCTAACATCATTGAAAAGGTTGATACGAAAGACCATGCTAATCAGATACTCGATGCTTAAATAGAAATAGTTTGCTGCCGTCATTAAAGAACAAAAGCCTCAATTTCTTGAAGCTTTCGACCTAACTAAACTAAATTAAATTACCTTACTTCTTTAACGAGAGATTTTGCAAAATGTTACAACAATAATTTAATTTCTCAATACACATTACCCAATAGTCAATACACGCTTTGCTTCTCGCAATATTTTACTAAATTTGAAGCTTAATATAACCCAATATGCCTACAATTTCAGAATTAGAAAAAACAGCTTCTCAAGTCCGTAGAGACATCGTTCGTATGGTTCATGGTTGCCAAAGTGGTCACCCAGGTGGCTCTTTAGGATGTGCAGACTTTATAACTGCTCTTTACTTTGAAGTGATGAAACACAATACCAACTTCAACATGGATGGTACTAATGAAGACCTTTTCTTCCTTTCTAATGGGCATATATCACCAGTATGGTACTCTGTACTAGCTCGTAGTGGTTATTTCCCAGTAGCAGAATTGGCTAGTTTTAGAAAATTAGATACTCGTTTACAAGGGCATCCAACAACTGCTGAACACTTACCAGGTATTCGAATTGCTTCAGGTTCTCTTGGACAAGGTTTATCGGTAGCTTTAGGAGCTGCTCAAGTAAAGAAATTAAATAATGACCCTTGTATAGTATACACCTTACACGGTGATGGTGAATTACAAGAAGGTCAGATTTGGGAAGCTGCAATGTATGCTGCCCATAATAAAATCGATAATATCATTTCAACAGTAGATTTAAACGGTCAACAAATTGATGGCTCTACAGATCAAGTATTATCATTAGGCGATATTAAAGGAAAATGGTTGTCATTTGGTTGGGATGTGTTAGAGATGGATGGCAATAACATGCAAAATGTTATTGAAACTTTAGGCATTGCTAAAACTCACACTGGAAAAGGCAAACCAGTTTTAATTTTAATGAAAACTGAAATGGGTGCTGGTGTTGACTTCATGATGGGGTCACATAAATGGCATGGTGTTGCTCCAAATAATGAGCAATTAGCTGCTGCCCTTGCACAACTTGAAGAAACACTAACTGATTACTAATCAAAAGTAAATTTTGATCACGTATAGTAGATTATTTAGCAGTCGAACATTATTACTCTTTGCACTATTCTTATTAGTAGCACTAGATTCATATTCTCAAATGAAAAGCACACAGAAACCCTCTCGTGTGCTTTTTATTATTGATGCCTCTGGCAGCATGAATGGTAAGTGGAAAGAAACTACGAAAATGGAAATGGCAAAGAAAATCCTCACCCATTTATCCGATAGTTTAAGCAGAGAAAATATTCCATTTGCTGTTCGTGTATTTGGACATCAAAAAGATAAAAGTTTATTCGATTGTAAAGACTCAAAATTAGAATTACCCTTCAATACAAATAATCAAGCTAACTTACCAAAGATGCTTGATCGCATCTCTCCTAAAGGATATTCACCAATTGCACTTTCTTTAGAATCTGCAGTAAATGATTTCCCTCTAACGAAAACAGAACAACGATCAGTTATCATTTTAATTTCTGATGGTTTTGAAAATTGTAATGGAGATGCTTGTGATGCAAGTCGTAAATTACAATCCGCAGGAATATATTTACGCCCTTACATCGTTGGACTAGGATTAACACCTGAACAGAAAAAAGCATTCGAATGTGTAGGTCAAATTTTCGACATCCAAGAATCTGAAAATTTAAGTCAGTCGCAAATTGCTAGTGTAGTTATTACCTCTATGCTAAACCCAACTAGCTTACAAGTAAATTTATTGAATGTAAACGATAAGCCTACGGAAACCAATGTAGCCATGAGCTTTTTCGACCAAGGTACCTCTGCATTAAAATATAATTTCTATCATACCTTAAATGCTTACGGGCAACCGGATACATTATACATCGACCCAAATAGAAAATACAATCTTAAAGTTCATACACATCCATCAAAAACATTAAATGATGTTGAACTGGTTCAAGGGAAACACTTAGTTAAAGCTATAGAGACTCCACAAGGGTCGTTAAAACTAAGCATGATTGGGAATACAAAAGCGAAAAATATTAAATGCATTGTAAAGCA
>CAJBVG010000055.1 GCA_903958995.1 uncultured bacterium
GGCTGCAGTTGGCGCCACTGGCGTGCGTTACATCTCTGTTGGGGCACTTACGCACTCTGCCAAAGTGCTCGATATTGGCCTAGATCTATAGACGTTTGGTGGTAGTTCTTAGAGCAAAAGTTTTGAGCGTTGGTGAACACTTGTAATGGCGGCCAGCAACATCGGTACATACGTACGGTGATCCGTATAAACAGCATTGTGTGCACCATCAATAAAGTGCGCATCCACATCGTCAAGTAATTCAATAAGTCGTTGCTGGCGATCAACTGCAACAACTTGATCATTGGTGGTGATCACAACCGATGATGGGTAACGCTTTACGCGATGCGAAAGAAGATTTAGGTTACCTAGTTTCTTATGAAATGGGTAAGAGCTACCAAGAAGGTTTAGGGGAAGTACAAGAGATGATCGACATTTGCGATTTCGCAGTTGGTTTATCTCGTCAACTAAACGGTTCTACTTTACACAGTGAACGTCCGAAGCACAGAATGTACGATCAATACCACCCACTAGGAATTGTAGGTGTTATATCTGCTTTCAATTTTCCAGTAGCGGTATGGTCGTGGAACGCAATGCTAGCAATGATTTGCGGTGATGTGGTGGTTTGGAAACCAAGTTCTAAAGTAATGCTTTGCGCTATTGCTACACAAAACATTATTGCAAAAGTGTTGAAAGATAATGATGTAGAAGAAGGCGTGCTAAACTTAATTGCAGCAGGTTCTAAACATGTTGGCGATAATTTCTTAGCTGATAAACGTGTACCATTAATTTCTGCAACAGGTTCTACTCGCGTAGGTAAACGTGTAGGAAGCATAGTAGGTGAGCGCTTAGGAAGAAGCTTATTAGAATTAGGTGGAAACAATGCCATCGTTATTACTGAACATGCCGATTTAGATATGGCATTACGTGCAGTTGTGTTTGGTGCTGTAGGTACTGCAGGGCAACGTTGTACATCTACTCGTCGTTTAATTATTAAAGACAGTATTTACGATGCGTTTAAAGAGAAATTAGTAAAAGCATACGCACAAATTACGATTGGAAATCCATTAGATACTAAAAATTTAGTAGGACCACTTATCGATACTGATGCAGTGAAAAGCTTTGTGAATGCTATAGAAGCCCTGAAGAAAGAAGGTGGAAATGTTATTTATGGTGGTGAAGTATTAAGTGGTGCGGGATATGAGTCGGGATGTTATGTTCGCCCTTGTATTGCTGAAGCTAAAAACAGTTTCCACATTGTACAGGAAGAAACCTTCGCTCCTATTTTATACTTGATGAAATACTCAACGATTGAAGAAGCGATGCAAATTCATAATGATGTACCTCAAGGATTATCATCAGCAATCTTCTCACAAAATATTTTAGAAACAGAACGTTTCCTTTCTCATGAAGGATCGGATTGTGGTATTGCTAACGTAAACATCGGAACATCTGGTGCAGAAATTGGTGGTGCTTTTGGTGGGGAAAAAGAAACTGGTGGTGGACGAGAATCAGGTTCTGATGCTTGGAAAGTTTACATGCGCAGACAAACAAATACAATCAACTTTAGTACTGAGATGCCATTGGCGCAAGGGATAAAGTTTGACTTCTAGTAATTGGTGACTGGTGACTAGTAACTGGATGTACTATTCACCAGTCACTAGTTACCAGCTACCATAATTTCCACGATTCCTCTGCTTGTGCTTTCAGCATTTCCAAACCATTTTTGGTTTTTGCTCCGCGTTCGCGCATCGATTTTAAAAACAACGTTTCTTCTGGATTATAAATTAAGTCGAATGCACGATGCTTCGAACTTATTGCTCCCATTGGGATTGGAGGCATTTCATTTATATTAGGTGATGTTCCTACTGGTGTAGTTTGTACTAGTAATTGTATGGATGAAATGAAATCGCCATTCAACTCATCAAAAGAAAGTACACCATCGGTTTTAGTTCTATTCACGATTTGATACTGGATACCAATTCTATTGAGCACATATTTCACTGCCTTAGCAGCGCCACCATTTCCGATAATTAAGGCTTTCTTTATATCTGGAGAAACCATACCGAGTAAAGATTTTGCAAAACCCCAAGCATCAGTATTGTATCCAATTAATTTTCCATCTACAAATTTTATCATGTTCACCGCCCCAACAGCTTGAGCTGTTTCATCGAGCTCTGTTAAATACGGAATGATACTTTCTTTATAAGGGATGGTTACGCTGAGTCCTTTTAAATCCTGAATACTTTCAATCAGTGCAGGGAACTCTTCAATGTGTTCGAGAGAGTAGTTTTGAAATTCGGCATCAAGGATATTCTCTCTATCAAACTTCTTCTCAAAATATGCTTTTGAAAAAGAATGCGAGAGAGGATACCCTATAAGTCCGAATTTTCTCATGTTAAGAAATTATAAATTTCCAACCATACTTTCTGGGCGAACCCATTCATCAAATTGAGCATCGGTTAGTAAACCTAATTCGATAGCTGCTTCTTTTAATGTTTTATTTTCTTTGTGTGCTTTCTTCGCAATTTTCGCAGCATTATCGTAACCGATATGTGTGTTTAATGCAGTTACCAGCATCAATGAATTATCAAGGTTTTTCTTAATGTCGGCATAGTTAGGAACAATACCTACTGCACAATTTAAATCGAATGATACGCAAGCATCACCAATTAAACGAGCCGAGTGTAATACATTCGCTGCGATTAAAGGTTTGAAAACATTTAACTCGAAATGACCTGTAGCACCACCGAAAGAAACGGCAACATCATTACCTACCACTTGAGCGCAAACCATTGTTAATGCTTCCGGTTGAGTAGGATTTACTTTACCTGGCATGATTGAAGAACCTGGTTCGTTATCAGGAATAATAATTTCACCGATACCACAACGAGGACCAGAACTTAACATACGCACATCGTTTGCGATTTTCATTAAAGCAACTGCTGAACGTTTTAATGCACCTGATAATTCTACCATGGCGTCATGTGCAGCTAAGGCTTCAAATTTATTTGGAGCCGTTACGAAAGGATGTCCAGAAATTTCTGCAATTTTCTTTGCTACTAATTCAGCGTAACCTTTAGGAGCATTTAATCCTGTACCTACTGCTGTTCCACCTAGCGCTAATTCTTTCACCATCTCTAAAGCATTGTTTAATGCTCTTACAGAATTGGTAATTTGTTGTACATAACCAGAGAATTCTTGTCCGAGTGTTAACGGTGTAGCATCCATAAAATGGGTACGACCAATTTTCACTACGTTCATGTATTCTTTAGCTTTTCTATCTAAGGTATCTCTCAATTGGATCATACCTGGAATTGTAATTTCTACTACTTGCTTGTATGCCGCAATGTGCATAGCTGTTGGGTAAGTATCGTTAGATGATTGTGATTTATTCACATCATCATTAGGGTGAAGTACTTTTTTCTCATCCATTAAAGAACCACCAGTAATAACGTGTCCGCGGTTAGCAACCACTTCATTTACGTTCATATTACTTTGTGTTCCTGAACCAGTCTGCCAAATCACTAACGGAAACTCATTATCAAGTTTACCTTCTAAAATTTCATCACAAACTTTACCAATAAGTGCAGCCTTATCTGCGGCTAATACACCTAGATCTTGATTCGTTAATGCTGCTGCTTTCTTCAGAATAGCAAAAGCACGAATAATTTCTAGTGGCATTTTATCTGCGGGACCACCAATTTTAAAGTTTTGTAATGAACGTTGTGTTTGTGCAGCCCAATATTTATCAGCAGGTACGTTTACCTCGCCGAGACTGTCTTTTTCGATACGAAATTCCATGATTGTTTAATTTAACGTCGCAAATTTACTAATTTTTTGGGCTATTTATACAGAATGCTGAGCTTCTGAAACCCTTGTAAATCAAACAATTCCACAGATTTCTCATAAATGTGGATAAATCGACGACTTTGGCATAGGCTTAGGAGTTTAACTTTGTTAAAATTTAACAAACATGAAAAAACTTATATCTCCATTATTACTTCTTTTGGGAGTTGTTTTAATGGCATCATGTGTAGTTCCTAAAAAGAAATTTTTAGCGATGCAACACGAAAGAGATTCATTACAGAATGGATTGAATATCGCAAACATTAAAATCGACAGCTTAACTAAAGCAATAGCTTTTCATAGAGATACGATTAATGATTTAAGACAACAAGTTACTTCACTAACATCGCGTTTAAACAATTTACAAGAGCAGTACAATACCTTATCTGATAATTACAAACAACTTCGTTCGAATAGTACAGATGAGATTAAGAAGTTGATTAAAGATTTAGAAAATGCACAAGCAAATTTAGCTGCTCGTGAGAAACGTTTACAAGAAGTTGAAGATGCTATGGCGCGCAGAGATGCAGCGGTTAAAGCATTAAGAGATAAATTACAAAATGCATTACTTGGCTTTAACAAGAGCGGATTAACTGTAAACATAAAGGATGGTAAGGTGTATGTTTCTTTAACAGACAAATTATTATTCAGCTCAGGAAGTATTGAAATTGATGAGCGTGGTAAAGAAGCGTTAACCGAACTTGCGAAAGTTTTACAAACTCAATCAGACATCAACATCTTAGTAGAAGGTCATACCGACAACATGAAAGTAAGTAACCTTGGACAAATAAAAGACAACTGGGATTTAAGTGTGTTGCGTTCTACAGCAGTAGTTCGATTCTTAACTGAAACACAGAAATTAGATCCATTGAGAGTTACAGCATCTGGCAGAGGCGAAATACTTCCGGTAGAGAAAATGAATACAGCTGATTCAAGAAGTAAAAACAGACGTATAGAAATTATATTAACACCTAAGTTGGATGTGTTGTATAATTTGTTGAATGAAGACCTGAAGTAATCGAAGAGGCGAATTGGCGAACTAGCGAATTGGTGAATAAATATTTAATCGGAGTGGGGTTGTTTTGGGCAGCTTTTCACTCCGATTTTTTTTTATTTATATATTTTTTAATCCAATGGCACACATCAATCTCAATGGAAATGCTGAAGAAGCATTTACCTTTTACAAATCAGTATTCAGTGGCAAATTTAAAACCCTTATACGTTTAAAGATTTAGCTAGTATCAAATGATACTATCAAGAATATCATTAGAGCAGTATAAAATAACCTATATTGCAATTCTAGAGTAAATTTCTACACCTAACCTTATGAAAAAATATACAATCATCCTTTTTGTAATTATCTTTTTCTTTTTAAATAAAAACGATTCATTTTCTCAAACACCATTTGGAGTAAATTTAGCTGGTGCTGAATTTGGTGCTACTATGCCTGGCATATTTAACACTGATTATACTTACCCTACAAGTGGGGAATTGGATTACTATAATTCGAAAGGGTTAAAATTAATACGCTTACCCATTAGATGGGAAAGAGTTCAACCAACTTTAAATGGCCCATTAAATGGTCCAGAAATATTACGAATTAAAAATTTCCTACAGCAAGCGCAAAATCGAAATATGCTTGTCATAATTGATTTACATAATTATTGCAGATATACATTAAATGGTACAGAGGTCATTATTGGTTCGTCTAGTTTAAGTATTGCTAATGCAAAAGATTTATGGACTAAACTAGCATTTGAATTAAAGACATATTCAAATATTTGGGGATATGGCATAATGAACGAACCCCATGATATGCTAACTAGTGCAAAATGGTTTAACATAGCTCAAGAGATTATAAATGGAATTAGAGTAAATGATACTATAACAAGAATAATAGTTGGTGGTGATAGTTGGAGTTCGGCAGCTCGATGGATACAATACAGTGATAATTTAAAAAATCTAACTGATCCATCAAAAAATCTAACATTTGAAGCTCATGTATATTTTGATAATGATGCATCGGGATCGTATGATACTGATTATGTCACAGAAGGTGCTAATCCTAATACTGGAGTCACTAGAGCAACACCTTTTGTAAACTGGTTAAAGACAAATAAGCTAAATGGTTTTATTGGTGAATACGGAGTTCCGGCTAATGATGCTCGTTGGTTAGTTGTTCTTGATAATTTCTTAAACTATTTAAAAACAAATTGTATTAATGGTACATATTGGGCAGGTGGCCCATGGTGGGGGAATTATATTCTATCGATAGAACCCTTAAACGGTGTAGATAAACCACAAATGAGCACTTTAGTAAATCACTTAAATACTACTTGCCTTCCGTTAAATATAAACGAAAATGAAATCCCTGAGCAGGGTTATAATTTATCCCCTAATCCATTTATTGATCATATTATGGTAAATGGTATTGCAGATGGTGAAGAAATAAGTATCTACGATTTACAAGGCAGGTACATCACCTCTCGAATAATCAATAACTCAAAAATTGATGCTATAAGTTTTTTAGAACCTGGGATTTATTTAATAAAATATAAGGATTCTATCATTTCAAAAATGATAAAATAAAGACTCCTAATTTTTATCGATAAGTGAAAACGAGTACTTAAGTTTATTTTAGATTTTGCCCAATTAAAACGGACTAACAAACTCTGCAAACGCAGGGAGTTCCTTGTCTTTGTCGGATACGAACAAGCCCTCTACTTTCCAATCAATACCTAATGCTGGGTCGTTAAATAATACACCACCTTCACTAGCCTTACTATAATAGTTGGTACATTTATAACAGAATATGGTATTGTCTTCTAAGGTTGAAAAACCATGTGCAAATCCTGGTGGGATAAAAAACTGTGTTTGATTTTCATCACTAAGTTCAATGGCAAAATGTTGCCCGTACGTTGGTGAGTTTTTGCGAATATCTAATACAACATCGAGCACTCTTCCTTGCACTACTCTTACTAATTTTGCTTGTTCAAAAGGCGCTACTTGATAATGCAATCCGCGGATAGTCCCTTTCTGAGAAAGCGATTGATTATCTTGAACAAAGTTCACATCAATGTTTAATTTCGAAAATACATCTGATCTAAAACTTTCGAAAAAATATCCTCTATCATCTTTCCAAATTTTAGGTTGCAATATGAGCAATCCTTCTATAGGGGTTGTAGTTACTTCCATTATTCAATCACATCTAAAATGGTACGAAATGCTAAATATTGATTCGCAAATTTACTATCAACATCAGCTCTTAAGGCAGGTGCATAAACTTCTAGGTAATGAGCAAGTTTCTCATCATTCTCAGCAAAATATTGGAACGAATATGTATTGCCATCTTGAATGGGATCTTTCAATCTCATTATTTTATTGGATACAAAGCATCCTGTGTTCATTACATCAGGCACATGAACCTCTCTCATCCATTGTAACCACTCCTCATGCACTTCATCGGCAACATTTACCGTAACACTGTATAATACCATTTGAAATTTATTTTCTGCAAATTTATAATTATTCTCTCAACTTCCCCTAAGTAATCGATAGCGCTTTCTAGCTTCTACCATAAATAAGCTGCCTGGGAAGTCTTCTATTAAATGCTGATAAGCTTTCATCGCTAATTCAGTATTCTTTAATTTAAATTGATATGCTTCAGCAATAGCAAATAAAGCATCATCAGCCCAAATGCCATCTTTATATTGATCTACAATTTTTCTGTAATTCTCAATGGCTTGTCCAAAATTTTGCTCATTCATTTCTATGGTAGATTTTAACCATAGAATATCATCATCTAAATCATTCACCTGAAAAAGGATGTTAATAGAATCTAACTTAAGGAGCGCAGCTTTATATTGATGTTGATATATCAACAAGTCTGCCGATGCAAATAATCTTAACGCTTGCTGATTGCTATCTACATTTTGATTGTCAGAAATCAATAAACTTAAATTCAGTGCATCGTTGGCAATTAATTGGGATGTACTTGCTTTTAAAATATCCAGTTGCGCTTTCGACCAATCAAATTCTCCGGCATAATAAGATAAACGAGCATTTCTGTATTTTGCCATTTGCCCTAAAGGCTCGTCTTTATAGGCTTTGTCGACTTGTCCATATAACAACGCTGCTTCCCATATCTCTCCACTATACAAGTAGTAATCGCCCAAATCTAATTTACATTGCGATAAGAAAGATGTTATGCCAAACCGATTTTCAATAATTTTCTTTAGAATTTCTATTGCCTGAGCTGACTTGTTTAAATACAAGGCTAAAAGTTCTGCATATTCTCTCATGGTTTCTGCAGTATTCGATTGTTCACCGAAATCTTGCAAATAAGTTTTATAATTATCTTCTAAAGTAAGTAGATCGTTTTGTGTATAAATACTTGAAGTGATTTTTTCTTTTTGTGTAGTTAATAATAATTGACGAGAAGGCAAATAAAATGGAGAGGAATTACCTTTATCAACTACAGCTTTAAAAGCTTTGCTTGCAACTTCATATTGTTTATTGTTTTTGCAGTAAACCCCTAATGAATACAGGCGTTGTCCATTTTCCGACAAACGTTTATCCATGGCTAAACTTTGCATAAATGCTGCTTCAAAATTTTGTTGCTGAATGAATGTCCAGATTAATAAATCTGAATAAAATTGTTGATCGGGAAATTTCTGAAGTTTTTGCAACAGCACAACTTTCAACAAATCGTAATCTTTTTCATCTGTAAAATAATCCTGAAAGGTTTGTTGAATCTGTTCTTGATCGTAGGCGTTTTGTTCGAACAGGTTTAATTGTTCTTCAATAATTCCTTGCTTATTATTTTGTAAACTATAAATTTTCGAGGCATCAACACTCATTAATGTTGGGTTGTTGCTTAACTTTCTTCCTTTGTCAATTGACCTTAGTGCATAATCGTACAAATTCGCATCTGTAAATTTCGCACAAACGTCTACCAACATCATTAAATCGGGCTGCATCCGCTTTAATGCTTCCTCATATTGTTTCTTGGCTTTGTCTGCTTCTGTTTGCATATCATACAACAACCCTAAATCAATAAAATAGATAGGGTAACTGTTAGTGCGTTTTAGCATTTTCTTTACTAGCTTCTCTGCATCGTTATATTTCTTTTGAATAACTAAGCACTGGAAGTATTTGTTGTAATAATCTGTATTAGTGGGATCAGATTGATAGAGCTTGATGTATATGGTTTCAGCCTTATCATATTCCGCATTTTTGAAATACTCTTTAGCTAAGGCTTCGTTATTGCCACGTTGTGCAAAAACAGGAATGCCAATCAGCATTAAAATACAAAAGAGTTGGAGTATGCGTTTCATTATATTCTGGATAAAAATATCGAATATTTTTATAATAATCTGCAGTATTTATGTAATATGCATATAACGTTGATAGGGTAAAATTGGTGTTACAGCTTAAGGATTTAAGCATTTCTGCCTATATTTTATTAAATTCGAATCTATTTTAAACTTTTGAAACGGATAATCTATTTTTTCGGACTTCTTCTTTATCTCTTGGCAGCATGCAAAGGTGATAAGAAAGAGTATGTGAAAATTCCACTAGAGGACTTTTTTAAAAATCCTGAGAAAAGCAAGATGCTACTTTCTCCAGACGGTGAATATGTTTCATTCATCAAAAACTACAAAAACAGGGCTAACATATTTGTTCAGGATTTACAATCGGGGAAAATACAACAACTCACCTATGATACTGCCCGAGGCATAGCTAATTATGTTTGGGTAAATAACCACAAATTACTTTACTTGGTTGATATTGATGGTAATGAAACTTATCATTTGTTTTCTATTGGAAGTGATGGAAAAAATAAAGTAGACCTTACACCATTTGAAAATATTCAAATGCGTTTTCTAGATATTTTACCACAAAAAGGCGATGAGATATACATTTGCTTTAATAATAGAAATCCAGAAGTATTCGATTTGTATAAGTTAAATTACAATACTGGTGCGCTTACATTAGTTGATAAAAATCCTGGAAGTATTTCTTATTGGAAAGAAGATTTGGAAGGAAAAATTCGATTAGCAGTAAGTACAGATGGGGTGAATGAAAAAGTGCTCTACAAGAAATCTGTATCTGATGCTTACAAAGAAATCCTGACTGTTAATTTTAAAGAAATCTTCTACCCTATTAGTTTCCGAGCAGATGGAAATAGCGTATATGCACTTTCAAACATAAATAGAGATAAGGTGGCCTTAGTTATCTTCAATTTAGAAACTGGCCGAGAACAAGAAGTCATCTACCAACAATCAGAAGCGGATATCAACGATTTATCTGTTTCCTATACCACACATCTTCCACTTTTTGCAAACTATCGTACTGGTAGGTTAAAGACACACTTCTTTAATCCAACACTTAAAAAGATAGAAATTGCCTGTACCAAAATTGATCCTAAATATAATTTCAATATTATAAACTACACAGTTGATGATAATCAATTCCTTATTAAACTATATAGTGATAAAAGTTTAGGTACTTATTATATCTACAATCTAAAAAAGGATGAGATAAAAGAAATTGGAAAACTTTCTCCATGGTTAGATGAATCACAATTAGCCAGCAGTGAATCGTTCGAATTTAAAGCACGCGATGGTTTAAACATACAAGGATATTTAACATTACCACTTATTAAACAAACCCAATATCCATTAATTGTATTGGCAAAGCCAAATTTATGGCAACGTACTCATTGGGCATTTAATCCAGAGGTTCAATTCTTTGCCAACAGAGGTTATGCTGTTCTTCGAGTAAATCCAAGAGGTGTAGAAGGTTATGGCAAGTCGTTTTACCAATCGGGCTTTAAACAAATAGGCCGTAAAATGCAGGATGATTATACCGATGCGGTTTACCATCTCATTAATAAAGGCATAATCGATACGGCGAGAATAGGAATATATGGTATGAGCTTTGGTGGTTACTTCGCCTTAAATGGTGTAATTAGAGACTCTGGTTTGTATAAGTGTGCAGCTTCATGTTCTGGCTATACCAATTTGTTTTCTTACTTAAAAGAAGTGCCTCCTTATGATCATCAATATTTAGAGATGATGTATGAGATGATTGGCAACCCCGAAAAAGATGTGGAATATTTAAAAGAATGTTCCCCTGCATTTCATACTGATAAGATTAGAGTGCCTCTATTTATTGCACATGGAGAGAATGATCATCGCATGAGTGTTGATGAAATTAATCAGTTTGTAAAAAATATAAAGAATCAAAATATCAAAGTAAACTACCTGTTGATTCCAGATGAAGCTCATGGATTCAGAAAAGTGGAAAATAAAATTTCACTCTACACAGAATTGGAAATGTTTTTTGATGAAAATTTAATGAATAGGAAATGAGTACTAAGCCTCAAAAGAATTCGTACCGAAAAAATTATGCGCTCATCCCTATTTTCATAGTGGTGCTAACCATTACTTTTTTCATTGCCTTATTCTTTGGTTATAAGTTCACTCAGAAAGTAATTGAGTCGCAATTCGTAACCGATAAGGTTGAAGTATTGGAAGATGCTCTGAAACCCTATAATGAATTGATCTTTACAAAAATTCCACAAATATCTCTTTACCAAGGTTACCTCGATTCAGTTTCGATGATAGCACTATCGGATAATTTTTTTAAGAATTATTCCATCATCAAAAACATTACCTTTTATGATATTGAAGTAGGTAATCTTCCTATTAATGATGGTTTCAGACAAGATAAGTTTTCTATTGGAGTGAAATCTGTTTACGACATTCAATACAAAGCAGAACATCCAATTGCTACTTGCTTATTTAAAAAGAACACATTTGGTGATTTTACCGGTAAGGATGCAAATGATTTTAGCAAGGCTGTTATTAAGTTTGCAGACTATGTGAATCATTACGACTCTACCAAAGAAATTACACCCGATGTGGTCTTTAAAGTTTTCTACTCGTTCAATGATAAGCAAGTTAGCTTTATAAATGTACCACGTAATACAGATTTAAGGGTATACAGTAACCTTACGAATTACAACATTAAGGAAATATTTGCCTACGATCAGGACATGTTGAGTTTTCATTTGGATCCAAACAAACTGAAAATTTACAATAGTAATCCGAACCTATACGAAAACATCTTAATTCGTCCGGTTACGTTTGACTCGCTGATGAATGACCGAGGATATTTTACCACGGGTATTGCATTACCTGGTGCCTTTTCAGATTATCAATTGTACTTTGTATCATCAAAGCAATTTGTGAATCATCGTATCAGTATGCTGTTTACACCAATAGCCATTGGTATTCTAGCGGTTTATCTTATTATGTTGTTCATTGCTATTTTAATTTATCGTAACCTCAACATCAATGCAAAAC
>CAJBVG010000056.1 GCA_903958995.1 uncultured bacterium
CGTGTAGATTACTTATGCAATAATGCTGGGATGAGTCAACGTTCATTAATTGTTGATACCCCACTCGACATTGACCGAAAAATAATGGAGCTTGATTATTTTAGTCAGGTTGCTCTAACCAAAGAAATTCTCCCATTGTTTATTGAACAGAAATCCGGACATATTGTAGTTATTAGTAGTGTGGCTGGAAAGTATGGATTTCATTACCGTTCAGCCTACAGTGCTGCAAAACACGCTTTAGTTGGGTTTTTCGAAACATTGCGCTTAGAATTAAAAGATGTTCCGGTGCATGTAACATTAGTGTACCCAGGACGAATACATACCAATATTTCTATTAATGCATTAACATCTGATGGTTCAAAACATGGTGTAATGGACGATGCACAAGAGAATGGTATTGCAGCAGATTTGTGTGCAGAGAAAATAACAAAAGCTGTATTAAAAAGAAAAGTAGAATTGTTAATTGGTCGAGAAGAATTGATTCTTGTTTACATGAAAAGATGGTTCCCTTCACTCTATTATAAATTTGTTTTAAAAGTAAAACCTGAATAAATCATGACAACATCAAACAAGGTAATCATTAGTGGTATTCAACAAGTAGGTGTTGGAGTAAGCAATGCAGAAGAAGCTTGGGTATGGTATAGAAAACATTTCAGTATGGATGTTCCTGTATTTAAAGACGCAGCTACAGCAGCATTAATGCAACGTTACACAGGTGGTCAACCACAAGAACGTTATGCAATACTGGCAATTAATATGGCAGGTGGTGGAGGTTTTGAAATTTGGCAATACACTCAACGTACTCCTGTACCTCCTGCATTTACAATAAACTTAGGAGATCTTGGTATTTTTGCTGCAAAAATAAAATGCAGAGATGTTGCTGAAATGTATGCCTATTCGAAAAAAAATCATCTATCAATTTTAACAGAATTAGCGGCGACCCCAAACGGCGAACAACACTTTTTTGTTAGCGATCCTTATGGCAATGTTTTCGAAATTGTAGAAGAAAAAACTTGGTACAAAAAAAGAAATGATTTAACAGGTGGAATCGGAGGATGTGTAATCGGTGTTACAGATATTGACCGTTCTATTAAGTTTTATAAAGATGTTTTAGGGTATGATCAAATTGTTTTTGATGTTACCGGCGAATTCAATGACCTAAATGGTTTAGCAGGTGGTTCAGATTCATTTAGAAGAGTTCTGCTACGACATACTGCCGAACGAACTGGTGGCTTTAGTAAACTTTTTGGTCCCTCTCAAATTGAATTAGTTCAAGTATTAAATAGAACACCGAAAAAAATATTCGAAAATCGATATTGGGGTGATTTAGGATTTATTCATTTATGTTTTGATATAAATGGAATGAAAGCCCTAGAACAAAAATGTGCCGATTTGAATTATGCCTTCACTGTAAACAGTGCAGAAAGCTTTGACATGGGTGAAGCAGCTGGCCATTTTACTTATACCGAAGACCCAGATGGTACTTTAATAGAATTTGTGGAGACGCATAAGGTACCAATTATGAAAAAAATTGGATTGTATTTAAATCTTAAGAAAAGGAATCCTGAAAAAAGTCTTCCTAATTGGATGATAAACGCACTTTCTTTATCTAGAGTAAAGGAATAATATATAATATTTTCGTAAACGTCTTTTTAAAAAATACCTCTTTATTGGTATTGGAAAAAGGCGTTTTTTCGTTTATATTTAAACATGTTTATAAACTCATCTCGCATTCTACCAGTAGTATTATTGCTACTTATCACAATCAGTAGCATTTCATGTCAAACTGTTCCAATCCGGATTTTAGAAAAGAAATTTACTGTAAATAAATATTTGTCACCAAACCGTGAACCGAACTTAAATGTTCATGATTATTCATGTGTTTTTGTAGCAAATGTGAATTCAAAAAGTTTTAAAATTATTGATGTGAAATGCAATAATGAAGCAGCAAAATTATTCTTGTTGAATTCAAAAAGCATGATCGTATCAGAATTTAATAAAAATGATACTATTTTACTTCGATCAAGTATTATTCGAGAAAATTCAAATCCTTCAAAAGATACAATAGCTGTATTTTATAAATACAAAGGTCGCTTAAGCACAATGTTTATTAGCGATTTCCAAAAAATAGAAACACCAATCAATCAATAATATGAAAAGAATACTATTCTTAGTTTTATTTTTATTTGCAAGCTTAGGTTTGTTTGCACAAGATCAAACTTGGGTAAGCATGATGCAAAACCCAGATGCGAATTTTTATGATATTCAAAATGCGTTTAATACGTATTGGAAAGATAAAAATATCGAAAAAGGAAAAGGATACAAGCAATTTAAACGTTGGGAGAATTTTATGGCTCCACGTGTTTATCCTACTGGTCGCTTACCACACGATATTATCAATACTGAATTAGTAAATATTATTACGTCGAATAATGCAAAGACGAGAAGCAATGCAGTTGCTAGTTGGGTACCGCTAGGACCTACTAACGTGCCAACAAATGGATTAAGTTATGCTTCTTCTGGAATTGGTCGTGTGAATTGTGTGCGTGTAGATCCAGCAAACTCTAGTATTTTATGGGTAGGTACGCCAGGTGGTGGACTTTGGAAATCGATTAATGGCGGTACTAGTTGGACAAGCAATACCGATGCATTGTCGACATTAGGAATAGCAGACATTGCAATTGATCCAACAAATTCTAACATTATGTATGTTGCTACTGGCGATGCAGATGGTGGTGATACTTATAGTATTGGTATATTAAAATCTATTGATGCTGGTGTAACATGGAACACAACTGGATTAACTTATGTTACTTCTAGTTATCGTAAAGTAGCGCGATTATTAATTAATCCAACAGATCCAACAATTATATTAGCAGCAACTAATTTAGGTGTTTATAAAAGTACAAATGCTGGTACATCATTTTCTGCAGTTATTGCAAGTGGTGTATTTTATGATATGGAGTTTAAACCAGGTGACCCCAATACAGTATATGCTTCAAGTTATAGTGGTAGTGGAACAGGTAAAGTTTATTACTCAACAAATGCAGGTACTAGCTTTACTCTGGCTACAGGTATTCCAAGTTCAGGTGTATTAAGAACTTCTATAGCAGTATCTGCTGCAAGTCCTACGACTGTGTATGCATTAATTGCAAATTCAACAGATTACGGTTATAAAGGGTTATACAAATCTGTTAATTCAGGAGTGAGTTATACATTAGTACATAGTACTCCGAATATATTATCGGGAGATGAAACTGCTGCAAGTGCAGGTGGGCAAGGTTGGTACGACTTAGCTTTAGGTGTATCTCCACTTGATGCGAACATAATTTATATCGGTGGAGTTAATGTATGGAAGTCGATCAATGGTGGAACGAGTTTCGCGATTACTGGTCATTGGTATTCTGGTGGGAGTGGTAATTTACCTTTCGTACATGCTGATCAGCACGTGTTAGAATTCATGCCTAATTCATCTACTATTTTTTCTTGTAATGATGGTGGAATTCGTAAGTCAACTAATAATGGTGCATCGTGGACTGACTTAAGTAATGGTTTACAAATCATGCAATTTTATAGAATTAGTGGAGCAGCAACAAATGCAAATATTGTATTTGGTGGAGCTCAAGATAATGGGACGAACAGAAAAGTTGGTACCGCATGGAATTCTGCTTACGGAGGTGATGGAATGAAATGTATCGTAGACCCTACGAATGCTAACATTGTATATGCATCTACTCAATATGGAGGAATTGTTCGTTCGAGCAATGGTGGTACAAGTTTTGGATCTATTAAACCTGCTGCTGCACCCGATGGCGATTGGATTACACCATATGCAATTCATCCTACCACCAATACAACTTTGTATGCTGGGTATGATGAGGTTTATAAATCGACTAACAGCGGTACTGCTTGGACAGCTGTTACCAGTGCATTGAGTTCAGGAGCACTTTACTCTAGTTTAGTAATTGCGCCGAGTAATGGCAACTATGTTTATGCTGCAACAACAAATAAATTATTTAAAACAATTAATGGAGGTACTGCTTGGACTAACATTACAACAGGCTTGCCAGTATCATCAGCTTCAATAACTAATATTGCTGTAGCAACTGATGATCCTAATAAAATATTTGTAACCTTCTCTGGTTACAGTGCAACAGCTAAAGTTTATACAAGTATAAATGGAGGTACAACATGGACAAACATTTCTACAGGCTTACCAAATTTACCAGTGAATTGTGTTGTTTATCAAAATGGTTCTGATAACGGAATATATGTAGGTACTGATGTTGGGGTATATTACAAAAGTACTTCAGTTGCTTGGACAGCTTTCATGACTAACTTACCTAATGTTAGTGTTCGTGATTTAGAAATACATTATGGTACAAGTAAATTACGAGCAGCTACTTTTGGTAGAGGCTTATGGGAATCCGATTTATATTCAGCACCAGCAGCTCTTGCTCCGGTTGCGGATTTTAGTGCAAACCTCACTACTGTAGTTGCTGGTCAATCTATTGCTTTTACAGACCTTTCAGTAAATACACCAACTACTTGGACTTGGACATTTACAGGGGGCACACCTGCGAGTTCTACTTTACAAAACCCAACAGTTGTGTATTCTACCGCAGGTACTTATGCAGTGAAATTAAAATCAACTAATGCTAATGGTTCAGATTCTACAACTAAATCTTCTTTTATAACGGTTACACCTGCAGGTGCAGCAAGTTGTAAATCTTGGGATGTGGTAGCATCTGGCTTTAGTGCAGTTTCTAGAGGGATTGAAAGTTTTGATGTGGTCAATCAAAATGTGGTATGGGCATTAGCTTATGATGGAAGTGGATCGGGTAGTACTGTTCGTGATTATACCAAAACAATTAACGGTGGTAATTCATGGACAGCTGGAACCATTGCAGGTGTTTCTACAGCGTATAGCGCTGGAAACATCTCCGCAGTACATCAAGATACTGCATGGGCTGCAGTTTACCCTACAACAGCTGCAGTAGCAGCACAGGGTGTTTATTATACTTCGAATGGTGGTACAACTTGGGCACGTCAAACTTCTGCGCCATTTAGTACTTCAACGTCATTTATAAACTTTGTTCACTTCTTTAATAAAAATGAAGGAGTTGCAATGGGCGATCCTGCAAACAGTTACTTTGAAATTTATACTACTTCAAATGGAGGTACAACATGGACTAGAGTTACTACCGGGAATATTCCTACACCAGTTGCAGTTGATGAATATGGTACTGTTGGTTACTTTACAGCCGTTGGTAATACCATTTGGTTTTTAACTACAAAAGGTAGAATAATAAAGAGTACAAATAAAGGGGCTACTTGGACTGCTGCGAGTACTCCACTTGGGACTAATATTACCTTAACTAACATTGCATTTAAAGATCAATTAAATGGAATTGTAACAGGAGTAGATCCAACAACATTAGCTGATGTTGGTTTATATAAAACATCTGACGGAGGTTCTACTTGGACACTTCTAACATCCAATACAGCAGGTATTACTGCTAAGTCGGGGATATGCTATGTACCTGGAACAAATGGAACGTATTATATTTCTGGTGCAACAACTAACGGTTCTGGTACAGCTTATTCTACTGATGATGGAGCAACTTGGACAGGTATTGATGCGATACAACATACCGCTATTGAATTTTACAATGAAAGCACAGGATGGTCTGGTGGATTTAATACTAGCAGTACCGCTGGTGGTATTTTTAAATTAACAAGTTCTGCAATGGTAGCAAGTATTACTCCTCCATCAAGTACTACTTTTTGTGATAATAGTTCATTAGTACTAACTGCAAATGCAGGTGCTAATTTTACTTATCAATGGTATAAAAATAGTGTTGCACTAACAAGTGATACAACTATTAATTATATAGCAACTACTGCTGGTACTTATACCGTTGAGGTAATAGATGGAATTTGTTCTGCCTTGTCTGATGCAGTAATATTAACAACAGTTCCAGGCCCATCGGTACCAACGTTACAAGCTAATGTTACTACTTTTTGTGTTGGCGATAGTACATTATTACAATGTGTGCAATCTGCTACGTCTTACAAATGGTATAAAAATAATGTAGAAATTGTTGGAGCAACTAATCAAACTTATTACGCGAGTACTTCAGGAAGCTATGCTGTTCGAGTTGGAAACTCTGCGAATTGTTTTACAGAGTCGATTGCTGTTTCAATCACAGCTGTTCCGAAACCTGCAAAGCCAAATGTTTTATTTGTAGGCGACACTGAACTGTGCGATGGAGAACAAATAATGTTAACGTCTAGTGCTTCCTCTAATAATCAATGGTATAAAGATGGGGCTGCAATTTCAGGTGCAACAGGTCAGAATATTGTAGTTTCTACTACTGGGTCATTTACTGTTGAAGTGAGTTCATTAACTAATTGTAGCACAAGTTCAGATACAGTACAAGTTAATGTACATCCTTTACCTGCGAAACCAACAATTACTGTTGATTCATTAACCTTAACATCTTCAGCAGCGAATGCATATCAATGGTATAAAGATGAAAACATTATTGTAAATGCAACTACACAGAATTATACCGTTTCAAGTACTGGATCGTATAAGGTAAGAATTAAAGACCTTGCAGAATGTGAAGCATTTTCAGATACTGTTAATTTCTTACTTTCTGGAATTTCAAATTTCACTAATCATATTATACAAGTTTATCCGAATCCTGTAAATGATATTTTGAGAGTATCGGGTAATGGGTATCGAGTATCCGGTATCGAGTATCGAGTAACGGTTTATAACTTCTTAGGTGAAAAAGTAATAGAGAGAGAATTAGTGGACGGACAATTAAATGTTAGTTCGTTACCTGCAGGAATTTATATTTTGAAGACAGAAGAGGGGATAGCGAGATTTGTGAAGTATTAATACTTAATACAATTTACATAGTACATAAAAAAAGCTCCTTCGAATTCGAAGGAGCTTTTTTTATGTACTATGTAAATTGTATTAAGTATTAATACTTCACAAATCTCGCTATCCC
>CAJBVG010000057.1 GCA_903958995.1 uncultured bacterium
ATGACCACCGGCCATATAACCGCCTTTAGCAGTTTTAGTGACAACAGCGTCTTGCATAGGAACATTTTTTTCCTTTGTTTTCAGGCAATATGCTTTAATCATTTTTGAAGTGTCCATTTTGTATAAATTTTAAAGTGAATATTTCTAATTGAAAGTAGGTTATTTATTGGGATTCATTTAGGGAAAGGCTTGATTTTTTGTTAAAATGGCCAAAAAACGTATTAAATCATGGGTTTAAGCATCAATTTTGGCGTATTTGGCATGTGTTTCAATGAATTCCCTTCTTGGAGCTACATCATCCCCCATCAACATACTGAATATGCGATCGGCTTCTGCGACGCTCTCAATAGTGACTTGTTTGAGGGTTCTGCGAGAAGGATCCATTGTGGTTTCCCATAATTGATCAGCGTTCATTTCTCCCAAACCTTTATATCGTTGTATGGTCACTGAATCATCTTTTCCGCCGCCTAATTTAGTGACCAATCCTTTTCTTTGTTCTTCACTGTAAGCGTATTCTTGCTCTTTTCCTTTTTTTACTAAATACAAAGGAGGTTGAGCAATATATACATAACCGTTTTGCACTAATTCTTTCATATATCTAAAGATGAAAGTTAAAATTAATGTAGCGATGTGAGAACCATCCACATCCGCATCGGTCATGATAATTAATTTATGATATCTAAGCTTGGTAATATTTAAAGCTTTTGGATCTTCGGGAGTACCCACCGTAACTCCAAGTGCTGTATACATATTGCGAATCTCCTCATTCTCGTATATCTTATGTTCCATTGCTTTTTCTACGTTCAAAATTTTACCACGCAAAGGTAAAATGGCTTGATAACCGCGATCACGACCTTGCTTTGCAGTTCCTCCAGCCGAATCTCCTTCGACTAAATAAAGTTCACATCTTTCAGGGTCTCTATCCGAGCAATCGGCGAGCTTACCAGGAAGTCCACCACCTGTCAAGACGGTTTTGCGTTGCACCATGTCACGGGCTTTTTTAGCCGCTACGCGCGCTTGGGCAGCCAAAATAATTTTAGAGATCACATACTTAGCTTCTTTAGGATTCTCTTCTAGATAAGCTTCTAATACCCTAGAAACCGTAGTTTGCACGACACCACTCACTTCACTATTGCCTAATTTAGTTTTGGTTTGGCCCTCAAACTGAGGCTCAGGAACTTTTACAGAGATAATGGCACTTAAGCCTTCTCTAAAATCATCCCCTTCAACAGTTACTTTGGCTCTTTCGAATAAACCTTCCTTATCTCCGTAACTTTTAAAAACGCGGGTAAGTGCTGTTCTAAATCCAGTTACATGCGTACCCCCTTCAATGGTATTGATGTTATTGACATAGGAAAAAATATTTTCCTTAAAATCGTCATTGTAAGTTAATGCTACTTCAACCATCACATTCGATGCTTCGTCTAAACCTTCAACGTATAAGGGTTGCGCAATAATTGGGTTTCTGTTTCCGTTTTTATCCAACATTTGTACAAACTCCACAATACCACCTTCACTATAAAAGTTTTTAGTATAAGCAGTACCGGTTTCATCTAATTCTCTTAAATCAGTTAATGTAATGCTGATTCTTTTATTTAAATAAGAAAGTTCACGCAAGCGACCTTCTAAAATTTCACGCTTATAAACTGATTCTTGGAAAATAGTTAAGTCGGGCCAAAAGTGAACGCGTGTACCTGTTTTTTCACTTGTGCCAATTTCTCTTACTGCATATTGTGGGGCACCAATGGCATATTCTTGTTCAAATATTTTTCCTTCTCTTTCAACGGTTACTAATAATTTTTTACTTAGGGCATTCACGCAACTCACACCCACTCCGTGCAAACCACCTGATACTTTATAGGTATTTTTATCAAATTTACCTCCAGCATGTAGCACTGTCATTACCACTTCTAGGGCGGAACGCTTTTCCTTAGTATGCATAGCGGTAGGGATGCCTCGACCATTATCTTGAACACAAATGGAATTATCTTGATGAATAAACACTTCGATATGAGAGCAATAACCTGCTAGCGCTTCGTCAATAGAGTTGTCAACTACCTCATATACAAGGTGGTGTAAGCCTTTTGAGCCCACATCGCCAATATACATAGCAGGTCTTTTTCGAACGGCTTCCAATCCCTCTAAAACCTGGATACTATCGGCACCGTAATTCTTGTTTTC
>CAJBVG010000058.1 GCA_903958995.1 uncultured bacterium
TCGGTATACCCTTCTACTAAATAGCAATTGTCTAAATCACGGATTGCTTTCTTCGCGAAATACAATCCATAAAGCACATTGCTCTTATGATAGATTTCACTTTCTGGCGAGTTAACATACTTCGGACTATTCGGTTCTGTTTTTAAAATACGACCACCAAATGCAATTACTCTACCGGATACACTGTGTATAGGGAACATAACACGATTACGAAAACGATCGTAAATGCTGTTCTTGGTTTCATTGAAAATGCTTAACCCTGTTTCGAGTAAAAATGCTTTTTGAAAACCTTCTTTTTCTGCTCTATCGGTTAAAGTACTCCATTCGCTTAAACTGTAACCGAGTTCAAATTTTTTGATGATGTCTTCGCGGAAGCCACGTTCTTTAAAATAACTCAAGCCGATAGCTTGCCCCATTTCATTCTCCCATAAATTTTCTACGAAAACTTTCTTAGCCCAATCGGCTACTAGCATTAAACTCTCTCGTTTATGCGCAGCTTCTTTATCTTCATCTGTAGAGATTTCATCTTCTACAATATCAATGTTATATTTTTTAGCAAGGTAACGTAAAGCTTCAGGGTAAGTTAGTTTCTCGTGCTCCATAATGAAGTTCACGGAGTTGCCTGCCTTACCACAACCAAAGCATTTGTAAATTCCTTTGGCAGATGATACGTTAAAGGATGGCGTTTTTTCGTTATGAAAAGGACATAAGCCCAATAAACTAGATCCTCGTTTTTTAAGATTCACAAAATCGCCAACTACCTCCTCAATTTGAGCGGCATCCATTATACGATCTATGCTTTCTTTAAGAATCATTTTGCAATACTATAGCCTGGTTTAAACCCTGAATGATGAATATCAAATGTACAAATTTCCTTTTTCTTAAAAGGTATATCCCAATCACCATCATACGAAATATGCGTTGCCACTAGCTTATCCTCGCTCACGTAACTTAATTCGATATTCATTTTTACATTGAAATCAAATGGGACCGAGCTATAACGCATGTCAATAAACCTCCCTAAAATAGTTAGATTTCGAGCATCAAAAATAGTAGTTAGCTCTTTTATCATCGTATCGCCTTCTTTCCACCAGGATAGACCTTCTTTCGTTTTACACTTAAAATAATATACGGGAATGGTATCTTGGTAAGTGGCGTGATAAAAAGTGAAGTTATAATATTTGCTTAGCTCGGGACCAAAAATTTCGGTCTTGTCGCTAATCAAAGGGATACCATGTACGGGGTTGCCTGGCGTAAAAATAAGTGTCTTTAGCTTTTGTTTGTACCCTTCTTCATCGGATTGCGAGCCAGCCACTTTTTTAGTTGCAGTGAAGTCGGTATTCCGATCATTCATAAAAATATAGGAAAACATTTTTACAGTATATAAATCGAAATCGCCATTGCGTTTAAAAACTTTTCCGCTATCAATTTTTAATAATTGAGTTTGCTTATACTTAGGTGTAGAATTATCATGTGAAACTTTACGAATAATTTTTGCAAGAATTCTATTATCCTCATCGTATGTTTTAATAAGATTATTGGCTACGAAAGAATATTTACGAAGGTCGTGAAAGGCTTGGTAGAATGCAGTATCCTTCATCATCACTTCTACAAAATCATCCATGCTTAAGCCACGCTTAGCTGTGACGGTTAATGCAGAATCAATGGTAACAGTACGAAGAGTATCGGAGAAAAAAGGACGCTTAGTTTGGGCGATGGTAGTTGAAGTAAGAAATACGAATGCTAGTAGTATTAGTTTTGCTTTCTTCATAAATTTAAATTGTGAATTATGATCCCGATAGCTATCGGGAGTGAGTTGTGAATTATTTTTAACTCACAATTCACAACTTACAACTTACAACTGTTTACATAGTTTTTAATTCTGCAACCAACTCTGTCAATGCTTTCTTAGCGTCGCCGAAGAACATTGATGTTTTTGGATCGTAGAATAATAAGTTATCGATACCCGCATAACCAGCGCTCATAGAACGTTTGTTTACGATGATATGTTTTGCTTTATCAACTTCTAAAATAGGCATTCCATAAATTGGAGAAGAAGGATCTGATTTAGCGGCAGGGTTAACAACGTCATTAGCACCAACTACTAAAACCACA
>CAJBVG010000059.1 GCA_903958995.1 uncultured bacterium
AGACAATCCTGCAGTTATTATGAACGACATGGGAGGGAATACCCATATTATTACGAAGTATGATATAATTGAAGCAATAGCTTCTTAGAGTAGTGAGTATCGAGTAATTTTTCAATAACTAATTATTGAATATGAGAGTAATAAGTCGGAGTGTGTTTGTTTGTTTAGTATTGCTATCATTTTCAAGTATAGTATATTCACAGAATTTAACTTATCAATTAGTTTGGTCTGATGAGTTCGACGGTTATAATTCTGTTGATACGAATAAATGGTTTCACCAAACAAAGTTACCTATTGCAGGATCATGGTATAATGGAGAAATTCAACATTATACGAATCGAACAGAAAATTCTTCACGAGTAAATGGTGTTTTACGTGTTACTGCGAAAAAAGAATCGTTCACCGATCAAGGTGTTACTAAAGAATATACTTCTGCACGATTAAACTCAAAATATGCATTTAAATACGGACGAGTTGAGTACAAAGCAAAACTACCAAGTGGTTTTGGTACTTGGCCAGCTGTTTGGTTATTAGGTAAAAACATACAAGAAACAGGAGCATATTGGGATAATAATGGTTATGGAACTTTAGCATGGCCTGCTTGTGGTGAAATTGATATGTTAGAACATTGGGGGAGCAATCAAAATTTTGTTCAAAGTGCAATTCATTCATTGTCTAGCTATGGTAATACAATGAACAAAGGAGGTACAATACTTAACACTGCATCATCCGCATTCCATGTATATGCTATGGAATGGACAGACGAGAAGATGGTGTTTAGTGTAGATTCAATAGAGTATTATACCTATAACCCAGCAATAAAAAATTCAGAAACTTGGCCTTTCGATGCTGAATTTTATATCCTTATTAATTTTGCAATTCAAAATAATATAGCTACTGATTTTACTCAAGGATCTTTAGAAATGGATTACATCAGAGTTTATCAAAAGAATGCTGTGCTTGGTGTATCTGATAACAAAAATATACAAACACTACTTTATCCAAATCCAGCAAGTAATCAGGTTAATATTCAATTTAAAAATACGAACGAAAAATCAATAGATATTAGCATTAGCAGTATTGACGGAAGATTAATCCGTTCGGAAAACTATATGATTATAAACAATATCGCTTGTATTAAGAATTTGGAGTTATTAGATAATGGCATCTATTTCCTAACGTATACCATTAATGGAAAAACATTTAGGAATAAATTCATTAAAAACTAAGATTTAGCGGTTAAAACTTATTACAATTATGAGTTATGAGTTGTGAGTTATGAATTTTGAAATTTTAACTCAAAATTCACAACTCATAATTCAAAATTATAAAAATTTGTACTCCTTCAATAACGCTTCCAACTGTGGTAACGTTTCCTCACTATTCCAATTGGTTTCAATACTTGGTATCGCTAAAACCTTTTCAAATAGGGCATCCTGACGAAATCCCATTTCAAGAGCATAACGATATGGTTTTGTGCTAAAGCTAACTAAAGAATACTTCGACACGTAATTTTCAGGGTATAGTTTGTTTAATTTAGCTTCGATTTTTTTACGTAATAAGAATTTTGGATCAGCAACTTTATCTCGCATTTCGATAAAATTCTCAACGGCCATATCAGCAATTGCGTCGCCATTTGCTTTACGAATATGTTGGAATTCATTCAATAGTTCAACCCAATTATCACCATGTTTTTCCATTAAATTTCCAAATTCAAAACAATCTTCAAACCCAGCATTCATTCCTTGTCCGAAGAAAGGTACAATAGCGTGCGCTGCATCTCCAAGTAATGCTAATTTATCTGAATAAACCCATGGGAAACATTTAACTGTAACCAATGCACCATTAGGATTAGCCATATATTCTTGTACCACATTAGGCGATAATTTAACTACATCAGGGAATTGAGTAGTTAAGAAATTACGAACTTGAGCTTCTGTTTTTAAGCTAGCAAAAGATACTTCACCTTCAAACGGAAAAAACAACGTACAGGTAAACGTACCATCTAAATTTGGCAAGGCAATTAACATATAATTATGTCGAGGCCAAATGTGTAATGCATTTTTCTCTAATAGATACTCACTATTTGGACCTGCAGGGATAGTTAATTCTTTATAACCTTGATCTAAGTATTTTTGAGAATATTCAAAACGATCTGATTTCGTTTGCATCGCTAAACGAGCAGCAGAAAATGCGCCATCAGCAGATATCACAACATCGGATTTTACTTCGTGTTTTTCATGCGTTAACATATTTTCAAAATGACAAGTAGCTGTATCTAAATCGACGTCATAGCAACGCTCATCAAATTGAATATTGATGTTCGGATGCATATCTGCAAGTTCCATTAATCGTTTATTTAATCCACCTCGAGAAACTGAAAATATAGCTTCGTCTTCTTTGCCATAAGCTTGATATTGTATTTCACCAGAAATTTGATGAATCACACGACCATACATTGGAATTCCTACTTTACGAATATCTTCTTCTAAACCAATTGCTCGCAAACCATTGAAACCACGGTGACTCAAGGCTAAATTGATTGATCGTCCGCCAACATAACCCGCTTTACGCATATCCGAACGTCGTTCGAAAATCGTTACTTTATGTCCACGTTTTGCTAAATACATAGAAAGCAATGAGCCTACTAAACCAGCTCCTACGAGTGAAATATTTTTACTTGACATCTTTGTAAATTGTAAATTGTAAGTTGTAAATTGTAAATTAATTATTGTGAGATGATTTCACCGAAGCGATACACATCTTCAAAGCAATTGTATAAAGGGACAGGAGCGAAGCGAAGTACTTCTGGTTCACGCCAATCTCCAATAATTCCTTTTGATGTTAATTCATCGAAAACTTTCTTTCCACCTTCTTTACAGATTACTGATAATTGTGCTCCTCTAGCGGTTGGATCTGATGGCGTGATGATGATAAATTTCTCGAATCCGATTTTCTTGTTGGCTTCACGAATAATATACTCCATATAGGCTGTAAGTTTCAAACTTTTTTCGCGTAATGCAGTTAATGTTGCCTCGTCAAATAAATCCAATGCTGCACGATGTGCGGCCATCGTTAAAACAGGTACATTACTCATTTGCCAACCCTCTGCTCCAGGTTCTGGAATGTATCCTTTTTGCATTTTGAAACGTGTTTCTTCTTTATATCCCCACCATCCCGCAAAGCGAGGTGTTTCAGGGTTTATAGCGTGTTTCTCGTGTACAAATACTCCCGACATTCCTCCCGGACTAGAATTCAAATATTTATATGAACACCATACTGCAAAGTCCACATTCCAATCGTGTAATTGCATTGGAATATTACCCATGGCGTGTGCTAAATCGAAACCACAAAGTGCACCAACTGCATGAGCCTTTTCAGCAATTTCATGTAATGGAAAAAATTGTCCTGTGTAATAATTTACAGCACCCATCATTACTAATGCCAATGTGTCCTTATGAGTTTCAATAGCAGCTAAAATATCTTCTTCACGTAAGGTATATTCACCTTCTCGTGGAAATAATTCTACAATAGCTTCATTAGGATCAAAGCCGTGAAATTTAACTTGTGTCTCTAAAGCATATTGATCAGAAGGAAAGGCAGAACCTTCCATTATAATCTTGTAACGTGTTTCAGTTGGACGATAGAAACTCACCATCATGAGGTGTAAGTTTACCGTAAGTTGGTTCATCGCAACTACTTCGATTGGTTTAGCACCTATTAAATTTGCTAAACTTTCCTTTGTTGTTTTCTGATAATACATCCAAGGGGTAGCCGATTTGAAGTGTCCTTCAACTCCGTATTCCGCCCAATTATCTAACTGTTTTAGAATGTATTCTTTTGTACGTTTAGGTTGCAATCCTAAAGAATTACCACAAAAATAGATGGCATCTTTACCATCGTGTTGAGGAAATAAAAACTCGTCGCGGAATTTTCTCAAGGGATCTTGAGCATCGTGCAAACGAGCGTATTCTATGTTGTTTTCGAATTTCATTCTAATAAAAAGTATTACGTATTAAGTATGTTCGTCGGAGCGTCTTCGCTACGACAAGTATAATTTAAATTTAAAAGTTGGAGCGAGGACGCTCCAACGAACAATAACTATAAAAACCTAGCTTTTTCTAATCCCAACCATTCTAAGGCTGTTCCACTATTCAAACGTTCTTTAATATCATCTGTATAAGGCATACTTGTAATTAAACGTCCAGGTTGTAATTCGCCTAATGGGAACGGGTAATCTGTTCCTAAAGCTAATTGATTAGGGCCAAAGAGCTCCATCAAATAGTCCATCATCATTGGATCATGAACAAGAGTATCTAAGTATATTTTGTTTAAATAATTTCTTGGGTTGATGGGATTGTCTATTGCCACTAAATCCGGACGAACATTAAAACCATGTTCAATTCTACCGATTGTTGCAGGGAATGAACCCCCTCCGTGTGCAAAGGCAACACGTAGCTTAGGGAACTTTTCGAATATTCCACCAAAAATCATAGAGCAAATCGCTAATGATGATTCCGCTGGCATTCCTACTAACCAAGGCAACCAATATTTCTGCATTTTTTCTTTCGACATCATATCCCAAGGATGTACAAAAATTGCAGCACCTAACTTTTCTGCTTCTTCATAAAAAGGGTAGAAGTGAGGGTCATTTAAATTCAAATCATTTACATGTGAACCAATCTGAACCCCAGCTAAACCTAGCTCTTTCACACATCGATGTAATTCTTTTACCGATAAATCGATGTCTTGTAAAGGTATAGTTGCTAAGCCTACAAAACGTTTTGGGTATCTACGAACAACATCAGCTATATGATCATTTAAATATTTAGAAACATCTAAGGCATCTTGAGCTTTTGCCCAATATGAAAACATAACAGGTATTGTAGACAAAACCTGAACATCTACATGATGATGATTGCATTCTTTTATTCTTGTTTCTGGGTCCCAACAATTATCCTGAATCTCCCTAAAAAACTTATCATCCTGCATCATTCTAGCACAACATGGTTTATGATGTTCCAAATGAATAAAACCCCATTAACCGGATCGCATTCCAACTCGCGGCCTGAACCGAACCACGTTTTCAGCATCAAATGGTGCCCAGTTTTGGCTGGGTCGGGAAACCAATCGCCGATCAA
>CAJBVG010000060.1 GCA_903958995.1 uncultured bacterium
GGAACAAAACATATCATCGAAGCTGATATTAAAAAACCTGCGGGTGAAAATGATTTGCCAGTTGCTAAAGTGCTGCTTTATGTTTTTTTACCAGCAATACTGTTTGGTGTTTTAGGTTGGTTTATACCAGGTAACATTTTCGGAACAGATTCTACAGATGCCTTTATTATTGCTTGTATACCTGTCATTATTTTTTACATCAATTTAATGATGCGTGCAGAGAAATCTGAGCGAAAACAAATAGCGGCGTTACTTTCTATTTTTGGTGTGGTTATAATATTTTGGGCGGTGTTTAAACAAAATGCATCTGCACTAACCACATACGCTGAAACCTATACCGACAGAAGCATTCCACAAACTGTACAACCTATTGTGAAGCCCTTCGGAATGATTCAAACGGTAAGTACTGAACCTGCTGAATATCCAAAATACGACGAGCAATTTAGATTGGTAAAAGATTCTGCTGGAAATAAAATAATGGTTCAAACACCACATCCGTATTTCCAAAATTTACCAAAAGAAGATTGGCCAAAAGAAAGTTCCGAAGCAAAATTATATTCAACAGAAATATTCCAATCCATTAATCCATTCTTCATCGTTTTATTAACACCTGTGGTTTTAAGTTTCTTCGCGTTTATGCGATTAAAAGGAAAAGAACCTTCTACTCCAGCTAAAATAGGTTATGGATTATTAGTTACTGGATTATCGACATTAGTGATGGTAGCCGCTGTCTACTCAACAGATATACAACACGATAAAACTTCAGCTATATGGTTAATTGGATGTTATGGGGTAGTTACTATTGGTGAGCTATTCCTATCGCCTATTGGCTTATCCTTAGTTTCTAAAGTAGCACCTGTTCGATTAACTTCGCTAATGATGGGAGGTTGGTTTTTAGCAACTTCTATAGGAAATAAATTATCAGGAGTATTATCCTCGTTATGGGATAACTATGATAACAAAGCAAATTTCTTTTTAGTGAATTTCATCGCTTGTACTATTGCTGGAATTGCAATCTTTGCGATGCTGAAATGGTTGAGAGAGATTATTAGTAAACACTAATTAATATGTTAATATGTTAATGGGATAATATGTTAATATTAATGTGTTAATGGGAAAATATGTTAATGGGATAATATGTTAATCCCAATTTTCATTAACATATTATCCCATTAACATATTAACATATTATCTTACGCCGTGCATCAATTTCTTTAACACTGGAGTTAAAGCGAATAAAATGATTGCTGCTAATCCAGTTAAAATTACGAACACCAAGAAGAATTCGTACAAGTTATGGATTTCAAATCCAGCGAACATTGGATTGTGATCGCTAATTTGATTAACTGCTAAGGTTTTCAATTGCTCAGCTGTTGGGATAATTTTCTTATCCAACACACCTTGTAAATCAATTCCTAATTCTTTTGCTTTATTAAACTTATCACCTGTTGCAGGCATAATAGAACCTAAGGTTCCAGCTAATGCATAACCAGAAGCATTTGATAAGAAGAATACTCCGTATAATAATGATGAAAATCTTTTTGGAGCTAATTTACCTACCAATGATAATCCGATTGGCGATAAACAAAGTTCAGCTGCAGTTTGAATTAAATACAATAAGATTAACCATTTGATCGCTAATAAACCATCGTTACCTAAGTCTTTTACGTTGTGAGCAATGATGAAATAACTTAAAGCAATTAAGGCTAAACCGAATGATTGTTTCATTGGAGAGATTGGCTCTCTGTCTTTACTTCTTAGGTAATCCCATAACATACTAAATGGTACTGCAAATGCTACTACGAATAATCCGTTGAAGATTTGAACCATTGATGGTGGCATGTTCCATCCGAAGAAATTACGATCCGTTTGGTTATCGGCAATAAACGTTAATGATGAACCGGCTTGCTCAAACGCTGCCCAGAAAAAGATTACGAAGAATGCATGATATAAATAACATAGATACGTTCACGCTCTACTTTAGTTAACGATGAATCGGAAATAATTAATCCCGCTAAAGTTAAACCACTAGAGTAAATTAAAGTATAAATTAAATTTTGTCCGAATCCGAAATGAATTAAAGCACCTAATCCGAAGAATGCAAATAATGAAATTACTAATGCTTTTGTAGTGAAAACCGCTTTTTGAGATTCTCCTTCTTCGTAATCACTATCGTCTTTTTTAGAAGGTAAACCTCCTAATGGTTTTCCTTCAGGAGTAACAACATATTTGTCTTTTAAGAAGTAAAATACAGCAGTTCCAATTAACATCGCTAATGAAGCAGCTAAAAAGCCCCATTTAAACGCATCAATATCTCTAATGCCACCTGCATCTTTCACATCACCAATAAGAGGGCAAATCAATTGACCTAAGAAAGCACCTAAGTTAATACCCATGTAGAAAATAGTAAATGCGGTATCTAACTTACTTTTCTCTTGTTTTGGGTATATACTACCCACCATACTAGAGATATTTGGTTTAAAGAAACCA
>CAJBVG010000061.1 GCA_903958995.1 uncultured bacterium
ACCTGCAGGTTGAGCCCAAAGTTGAAGCACTTTAAAATGCGCCCATGCTCTTAGAAATTTACCTTCTGCTTGAATTTCAGATTTTCTCTGTGCAGATACGTTTGGAACTTGAGCAAAGGCTTGGTCAAGAATATTAACTCGATAAGAAATGATATATAATTGACTATATAAACTAATCAAATCAGAGTTGAAAATTGTTGTCGAACGATCGTATGCTTCTGTTCTAAAAGTTCCACCATCATTATATGGTTTTGCCAAATCATCACTTGGTAAGTCGGCAAATAATTGATAAGTACCATTATTTATATTGGCAGCTACATCATATATTGAAACCAAAAACGCCTGTAATTGTTCCGGAGTAGAAATTGCTTCATCAAAAGTTATGATGGTGTTTTGATCTACTTCTAATTGTTTCTCACAACTAGTATACATAATAGCAGAGACTATGGTGAGGATAATGGCTATGTTTTTATTAAATAATTTCATCGTCTTTCTACTTAAAAGGTAACACTTAATTGTAAGCTATAAGTTTTCTCTTGTGGAGGAGTCAAATAGGTAATATTTGGACTCATATTTCTATCTGTATCGTTCTCGAAATCACGTGCAATTTCAGGATCTAAACCTGGGTATTTTGTGAACGTTAATAAGTTAGTACCAACGAAAGAAACTCTTGCCGAAGCAATTTTCATTTTAGCTAACTGTGCTTTTGGAATTCTATAACCAATAGTTACATTTCTCAAACGAGCAAATGTACCATCGTGTAACCACATGGTTGTGTTGATCCATGGAGTACCAGAACCATATGTTTTAGTATCTAAGGTTAAACGTGGGAAAGCCGCGTTATCACCTGCTTGTTGCCAACGGTCGAAGATATCAGTACGCATGTTCCAATTGGTTACAACACCTAATTGGCGTTTTGCAGAAGACTCATAAATATCGCCACCTAAAACAAAGTTGAACAAGAAACTTAAGTCCCAATTTTTATAACTGAAGGAGTTATTTAATCCACCGATTGCTTCAGGTAATACATCACCTGCAACAACACGATCTACTGGATTCCATTCGTAAGTTTCATTACCGTTAATATCTAAGTATACAGGGCGACCTGAAGTTGCATCGATATGTGAGTAGCGTACTAAGAAGTTAGTACCAATTGGACTTCCTACTTGTACACGTGTATCATTAGTACCACCACCAACAGCGTCAGAAGAGTATAAACCAGTACTCACCACTTCATTATAGTTGTTAGCAAAATTGAAGTTTGTAGTCCATTTGAAATCTTTCGTATCAAAGTTTCTTGATGTAATAGAAAATTCAAAACCTGAATTTAATACTTCTCCTATATTAGCGTAATAATTTCCAATACCAATCGAAGAAGGCAAAGTTAAATTCATCAACACATCTGTAGTATTACGAATATAATACTCTGTTGTAAATTGAATTCTATCATTTAACAGTCCAAAATCTGCTGCTATATTTTTAGTAATTGAAGTCTCCCATCTTAAGTTTTTATTTCCTAAAGTAGTTGGGAATGTTGCTGAAGTTCCATTGTAGCCAGAGTTGCTATTCCCCCATTGAAAGAATTGAGCTTTTTCATCAATGTTCGCATTTCCACTTCTACCAATACTAGCTCTTAATTTCAACATACTGATCATTGGGAAATTAGCCATAAAACCTTCTTCGGTGACTAACCAAGAAGCAGATACTGCTGGGAAAAATCCAAATCTATTACTAGGTCCAAAACGTGAAGAACCATCTACACGAAGTGTTCCTTCAAAGAACAACTTATTTTTGTAAGCATACGTTGTACGTGTAAATATTGAATTGAATTTCCATTCACTTGAAGTAGGTGCAGTTGAATTATATGAGTATAATAAAGAATCCTCAATTTTAGCATCTGGATTACTAAAATCATCACTCATATTTGTAGCACTAAAACTTTTTTTATGGTTTTTTGATTTTTGAAATTCATAACCTGCCATAATTTTCAATTTATGCTTTACTGAAGTTTTCACATCATAAGTTCCTTGAAAAAAGGTATTGTAGTTTTTCACAGTAGTTACACCTCTGTTTGCAAAACCAGCATGAGCAGTATTCGCATCAAATTCTTTATCTTGATAAGTATCATCATTGATGAGCATATAATCTAAATTCAAATTCGCATTGAAACTGAATTGATCATTTACTCTCAAATCCACTTGTGCACCATTTACAGTTCTGTTTTCATTTGTTCTCCATTTTTTATGCAATTGCGCAATCATTGGATTATCACCACCTCTCCACAATGAACCATCTGGATTATATACTGGATAAATAGGTAAAGCAGTAGACATAGCAGAACCTAATCCACCAGACCAAGCTGCATTAACTCTATTATTTATACCTCTAGAAACAGAAGAATTTGCAGATACTTTTAAATATTTATTAAACGTATAATCTCCGTTTATACGAAGAGAAGTTCTATCATAGCTATTACCTACTAAATAACTTCCATTATTCGAATAACTTAAATTACCTAAGATTGAATATTTATCAGTGCCTTTAGAAACACCAACGTTATGTGAGTTTTTAATCCCTGTTTGAGTCATTAAATCCACCCAATCTGTATTTGTTTTACGAGCATCTTCCCATGAAATTCCACCAGGTAAAGTTGCTAGTCCAACTCCACCATCATTTTCGTAAGCTTCTTGATATAATTGCAAATACTGCTCAGTATTTAACATATTTGGCAATGCAGTTGGCTGTGATGTTCCTACAGAACCGTTGTAAGAAATTGCAACTCCTTTTTTTGCTTTTTTCGTAGTAATTAAAATTACACCGTTCGAACCTCTAGAACCATAAATTGCATTTGCAGCTGCATCTTTTAACACATCGATAGACTCAATATCGTCTGGGTTAATCGAAGCAAGAGGGTTTAAATTCATACCACCATTATTACCTAATAGGAAATAATCTTGTGTGATAGGAATACCATCTACCACATATAGAGGGTCACCACCTGCAGAAATAGAACTAATACCACGAACCGTAATTTTTGCAGCAGAACCTGCTAAACCACTACCTGTTGTTACTTGTACACCTGGTAGTTTCGCTTGCATTGCCGACTCAAAACTTTGTACTGGTAGATCATTTAATTCTTTAGATGAGATATGTGCAATAGAACCTGTTATCTCTCTTTTCGTTTTAGTACCATAACCAATTACCACCACATCTTCTAATTGTTTAGAATCTTCTCTCATGGTAAAAGTAAAACTTTGATCACCTGAAGTCGTTAATACTTCTTTTACAATGGGCTGAAAGCCTAACATTGTAATTTTAATTTTGTACTTAGTGTTTGGTTGTAATCTTCCTATTGAAAAATTACCTAGTGCATCTGTAATAGTAGCATTCTGTGTGCCCTCTATTACAACGCCTGCTCCAATAATAGGATCTTTTGCTAGATCCGTAATTTTACCTCGGATACTTTGTGCGTACAAAGTGGAGGTAAAGAGCATTGCGAATAGTAAGAGTAGATTTCTCTTCATAATTTGTGTTTATAGAATTGTTATTTTAGTATTACTTTGTGAATTTCCTTGTTTGCATTTTAGTATATAGGTTCCTGATGCAATATTCATTTCTGAACGCTGAATTGTGTAAGAACCTTCATTATTATTAATAGCTCTCGAATAAATTTTATTTCCCAATAAGTCAAAAATTTCAATAGTTAATTGCTCCGATGTTGCGGACCAATTAATGGTAATTTCTTCAGTACTAGGATTTGGATACACTTCTAAGTCCAATTTATTTCCTTTACTATTATTCACCGATGTTAACACAACTGGTGCGAATAATTTTTTATCAAGATAAAACTTATATGCACCTGGCGACAATACTACTTTTAGTAAAACATTGTCTACAAAAATAGAGTCTTTGGTGAAGATATCATACCACCATCCTGTGTGTTGGAAGATGGGTGAAATAGAATCAGTTTTAACATTGAAATTTGCCACACAAACGGTATTCAAAGTAGAGTCAGTTACTTTGTAAATCTTCATCCCCGCTCCTGCCTGATAGGTATAATTACTTATCGAATAAGATGGCTGTGTGTTTTTCAACCATGCTAAAATGGAGACCACTTCGTTGATACGTTTGCGATTTGGGTTTTGTAAATAATCCCAACGAACAGGCTTATTCCCTACTCTACCATTATAATCGATAGAATAGTCGTAACCAAGCTCACTAAACTGCCACATCATTTTAGGACCTTGTAAAGGAATTAGGAAACACATAGAAGCTTCAATACGTTTAAGCGCAGTATTTAAATTCTTTATCGTGTAAGTTCCTGATGAATTTCCGTATTGCAAGTTTTTATACATCAAACGTTCTTCATCATGGCTTTCAGCATAACCCACTAAATGAGGTACTGCCCAAGTTCTGTTTTTATAATCGAGACCCGATAAACTGCTTGTACTTACGAAGCCCATCGTTGCTTCATTGAAGTTATAATTCATATTACCCCATAACATCATACCATATGCAGCAAGTTCTTTCTCTTCACTATTATCTGCAAAATGTTCTAAAATCAAATACGCGGTAGAATCGTAAGTTCTTACATTATTATATATACGTTTCCAGATAGCAATTCTACTGGCATCATAAGCTCCCCAAGTACTCACATTGGTTCCAGAGTTCTTTTGAGTAAAGCCTTTTGATAAATCGAAACGATAGCCATCAATTTTATACTCTTTAATCCAAAACTTTAAAACTGTATCAACAAAATCTTTTGTGGCTTGGCTTTCGTGATTAAAATCATAACCTACTCCAAAAGGGTGTTTATCCGTTTGGTTAAACCAAGGGTTGTCAGCTGCAGGTTTCCCTAATGTTTTATCAAAGTATAAACGCACCATAGGACTTTGTCCGAATGAATGATTTAACACCATATCAATTACAACTGCAATTCCCAAACGGTGGCACTCATCTACAAAGGCTTTCATAGCATTTTTAGTGCCATAATATTTATCAACACTAAAATAAAAAGCCGGATTATAACCCCAGCTTTCATTGCCTTCAAATTCATTGATTGGCATTAATTCAATTGTATTGATTCCTAAATTATGTAGATAATTTAAGGTGTCTTTTAACGTTTGAAAATCGTGGCGGGCAATAAAATCTCTTAAGTGCAATTCGTAGATTAATAATTTCTCTTTCGCAGGGCGAGTGAAATTATTTGAATATTGCCAATTATAGATTTCTTTATTTGTGTTTAATACCGAAACATATTCGGTAGTTTTTCCTGTAGGATATACTAATAAATTCGGGTAAGTAATACTTGGAATAAACCCATCATTATTTTGATCTAAAAGTTTTTCAGAATAAATATCTGCAATACGAATTTGTGTAGAATCTACGACATATTGAAAACGATAATCAACACCTTTTTGCAATCCATTTATTTGCAGCCATAATTTTTGTCCCGAAGGAGTTTTATTCATGAATGTTTTGGTGTCATATTGCCAATTATTAAAATCACCTATTACGAATGCAAATTCTTTATATGGTGCATGAAGTTGTAGAACAACTGAGGTATCGGAAATATAATTCACACCATCTTTTGTACCAATGGGAGCGCTAGCAATTGCAGGTGCTCCACGGTAAACTGCATAAATGGTATCGCGATAAAAATTGCCATTTTTAAAAGCTTCAAATACGTAGGTGTATTTACCAATGCTATTGGTATTTGCCGCTTCTGTATAGTTAATTACAGAGTCGTTTACCGAACTCTGAATTATCACATTATTCTTGTATAATTTTATGGATGTTTTACCAGAACTTATACCTTTAATAGTAAGCGATTGATTTGTTTTTAAAACTTGTCCGGTTGTTGTTTGAAATTTTGCTTGAAAGGAACCATTAGAAAGGCTGACGAAGATATCAGAACCATCGGATTCTCTTCCAACAAGAGCCCCAGTAACATTTCTAAATACAAAGGCAAGTTTAAGTACAGTTTCTCCAGCAGGTATACTATAGAATGTATTAATATGATAGGTTATCGAAAATAAATTTCCTCCTAAATTGGTCATTTTTACTTTGGCATCATCGGTACCCCAAGTACCTTGAACGTATTTCCAAGAAGTAGGGGTAGCACTTAAATTGGTGATCACACCGGCATGGGCATAAACCACTGATTGGCCTAAAAGAGCTTTGTTTCCTTTTGAGGCATCATAGATAACTGTCACTTGATCGTTTTGAGTAGCAAATGTTGGGGTTAAGGTAACCACCTGAGCCTTTGCAGGCCTAACAAATTGCAAAATAACGAAAAGTGATACTACAGCCCTAAAAACACCTCTTTTTAAACAAATCATAAATGCAATTTAAAAAAAAAATGAAGAAAAAGTAAGAAAGTGTAAAAATTACACTTTTTAGAATAAGTATAGATAGTGTATTTTTTACACTAAAATTTTGTAAAACCAATTTTTAGTTCTAATTTCATATCAAACTAATTTTTTAAACGTTATGAAAAAACTTTTACTAATAGCAGTATTGGCGGGTTTATCCTTCACTACTCAAGCACGTAAAGTTATGTTCCAAGTAAATATGACGGGGCAAACTGTAAGTGCAAATGGTGTACACTTAGTTGGTAACTTTAATGACATCAACTATGACCAAACACCAGAAAATTCAACATTGATTAACTGGGATCCTACAGCTTACGCAATGACTGACCCTAACTCTGATGGTATTTATACATACATCATGGATATGGCAGGTGATTTACCATACGAATACAAATTCGTAAACGGTAATGCTTGGGGTACTGAAGAAACTGTACCAGGTATCGCTAACGTAGGTGGTGGTAACTCTAACCGTTTCTCATGGGTTAATACGGGTACTGATACATTAGCATTACCAGCTTATTCTTTTGGTGGATCAGCTCCAGCAGGTATGAAATTGGTTATTTTCCAAGTAGACATGTCGAAAGTTTCTGCAGTAAGCGCTAATGGCGTTCACGTTGCAGGTGGTTTCCAAGGTTGGAATCCAGCAGGTTCTAAAATGTTAAATTACAATGGTAATGGTGCATTTGGAGGTTTCATATACAAATACTCAGCTTACATGGCTGCTAGTACAGGTTCTGAATACAAATTCGTAAACGACAATGGTTGGGGTGGAGCAGAAAGTGTTCCTTCAGCTTGTAACGTAGGTGGAAACAGAAATTTCCCTGGAACTACTAAAGATACAGTAATTGCTAGAGTTTGTTTTAACTCTTGTGATGCTTGTCCAGCTAACCCACTACCTATATACAACGTAACTTTCCGTGTTGATATGACTACTGCTTGTGGTCAGGATTCAGTGGATGTTGCTGGTGGTGCAATCAATGGTTGGGCTGGTGGAACTTGGTTAACTCCAATTTCTGCAGGTAGCAAAATTTACTCAGTTACTGTAGCATTAGACTCAGGTGAGATTGAATATAAATTCAGAAAGCATTTAAATGGTTTCGTAGTTTGGGAAGGCGTTGCTAACCGTAAACACGTATTAACATCAGATACTACATTTAACTTAGTATGTTTCAACCAAGATTCACTTTGTGCTCCTGCTGTTGCTCCTGCTGATGTTCATTTCATTGTTGACTTATCTAATGAAGTTCCAAATGCAAATGGTGACATTTTCATCATGGGTAACTTTACTTTACCAAACTGGCAAGATGGAGCTATTCGTTTAACAGCAGTTGCTGGTCAAATCGGATGGTACGAAACTACTATCAACATGTGCGAGCCTTCTTTTGCATTCGTATTCGCTAACGGTCCTGTTTCTTCAAACGCAAACGTAGAATCATTCCCGAATTCAGCAGATAGAGGTTGTGTTGTTGATAATGGTGTTGGAGGATTTAACCGTGTGTTCACACGTTTAGACGGTGCTGCTAAAACTATTGCTTACACATTCAATACTTGTAATGTATTAACAGGTATCGATAACAGCAAATTAGAAGCTACTTCAATTAACATGTTCCCTAACCCATCAAATGAGTCGACTACGATTTCATTTAATGATAATGCAGCTAAACACATCGTAACAGTTTCTGACGTTACTGGTCGTGTTGTAGCTAAATACAATTCATCAGAAAATTCTATTAACGTAAATACTCAAAACCTTAATGCAGGTGTTTACTTCGTTTCAATCCAAAATGAAAGAAATGAAAGTGCATCATTAAAGTTAATGGTTCGTTAATTTTTGTTCAATAATTAGTGAAAAAGACCTCATCATACATGAGGTCTTTTTTTTGTATCTTACATTATGAAAAAATCTATTCTATCCATCTTATTTTACAGTTTTATTGCTGTAAATAGTAGTTTCGCTCAAGATTTAACTGCGTACCCACCTAATTGGTACAAAGGAATGAAAGACTCGGTGCTTCAAATTGTCATACACCGAAAAGACATTCGCGATGCGAAAATTAACATGACTTCTGATGCCGTAAAAATCATCAAAAGGTATCCTAGTAATCATGTAGATTATATGATGCTGGATTTAAGTATTCCAAGCAATTACGTCGCAAATACTATCCCTATTGAATTTATCATAAAGAAAAAAAAGGTAGTAATGAACTACCCACTCCTAGAGAATCCTCGATTAACAAAGAAAATATTAAGTGGCAATGATTTGGTGTATTTAATTATGCCTGATCGTTTTGCTAATGGCGATTACTCGAATGACGCCATCTCTTCATTAAATGAGAAAAAAGTAAATCGCAAAGAGCCTTTTGCTCGTCACGGTGGCGACTTAAAAGGCATTCAAAACAATTTATCCTATCTCCAAAACTTAGGTGTAACAACATTATGGTTAACTCCGTTTCAAATTAACAATGAACCGGAAGCATCTTACCATGGCTATGCTATTACTGATCACTATTTAACTGACCCGCGATTTGGAACAAATGTTGATTATAAAAATCTATCGCAAGCTGCACATCAACGTGGGATGAAAATGTGTGTTGACTTGGTATTTAATCATATCGGCGATGAGCATTGGATGGTAAAAGATATGCCCTTCCCGAATTTCATTCATCAATTCGATACGTTTACAAAAACTAATTATTACGCTACTTCTTTGCTAGATCCTTACGCTGCACCATCCGAT
>CAJBVG010000062.1 GCA_903958995.1 uncultured bacterium
AAAGCGAGGTATATTAAAGTTAAAGCAACCAATTATGGAATGCTACCTCCTTGGCACCAGGGTGCTGGTGGAGATGCTTTTATTTTTGTGGATGAAATAAAAGTGAAGTAATGAAAAAAATAGTATTTGTATTGGTTTTACTTTTTTCATTCATCACCGTACAAGCTCAAAATTTCGATATTAATCTTTTAAAATCCATCAATCAAAATCGAAATAAAAATTTAGACCCCACTTTTGAGTTCATCAGTAAAAGTGTGACACCGATTAACATTGGCGCACCTGTACTACTCTATGGAATTGGATATTTCAAACAACACAAAGCCACAAAAGACAAAGCACTTTACTTGGCTGAAGCCACATTATTTGCAGCAATAACTACAACTACAATCAAGTATGCGATAAACAGAGAACGTCCGTTTGACAAATATCCTGCAAGTATTGATAAAGCAAGTGATGCAGGCAGCCCTTCGTTTCCATCGGGACATACTTCTGCTGCATTTTCTACCGCTACATCATTAAGTATAGCCTATCCAAAATGGTACGTAATTGTTCCAGCTTATGCTTGGGCGAGCAGTGTTGGTTATTCGAGAATGCACTTAGGCGTGCACTACCCTAGTGATGTGTTTGCTGGTGCAGTAATTGGTGCAGGCACCGCCTACTTAACACACTTCATCAATAAGAAATTGGTTCGTCGGAGTGTCCTCACTCCAACGAACAGATCATAATTATCTCTCCAATAACTCTTTCAACTCCGATTGCACAGCAAGGCCTTTGTTGAATGCATAAAATGTATGCAAGTATAAATGGAATTGCTCTTTGGTGATGGTGTCTTTATTTGCTTGCCAGTGTCGAGTAATGACCATGCCTTCTTCTGGACGAGGACCCCAGGTAAATAGTTCATTTTCCTGTTCATCAAAAGCAATAAGTTTCGGAACTGACTTTGCGCCGTTGGTTAAGTAGCGATTCATCCATTCCGGATTCTTATCGCGCATAAGTATAGTTAATTGAATTTTACCAGCTGATGCTTCTGCGATTTTAGCGATAATGGGTAAATTCTGAGCGGAATCTCCACACCAAGTTTCCGTAATTACATACCAATGCTGTTTAATAGTTAAAGAATTCAAAATCTGCTTTACCTCTTCGCTCACATGGAAAATCTTATTCCATTTCTCCATGCGTTTGTAATTCAACTGGGTAAATTCCTTGTGCTCATCGGTTTGATCGTCGCCAGAGGTACCTTTATTTGCAGCTAATTCAACTGTCCAATTAAAAAAATCGAGGTAATTCGAAAAAGTATTCATTTAAGTAATGTTTTAGTGCGTCAAATCTAAGATTAATAATCTAATAATACTTAACTTCACATACAACAACAACAACTACCTACATGTTAAATTATAAATTTCTTTACAAGAACCCTATAGATATAGACTATGTTTTATATCGAAAGAAATACCTAGCGCAAAATCGAGAACGAAGTGTAATGTTATCTATTGGAGCTTTAATTCTTTACATCGTTCTAAATTCTTTTTGGCTATATTTTGATGTTTCAAAGGAATCTACACAGATCCATTACTTTGCTACAAATATAAAGATATTATCTATTGTCGCGTTAATCGTGTTGTCCTATAATTACTTCTATTCAAAGGTGCAATTTTTGCAAAGTGAAACATTATCTCAATTTATTATACTTATAATTTCAATCTGCATATTAAGCACTAGTAGTATAAATTCATTTGTCATTTCTCAAGACCCCAAAAACAATTTAACACCAATTTTAGTAGGGGCAATAGCTATCTCAACACTTTTTCGATTTAATATTTTTGAGGGATTATTTTTGAAAATCGTTGGATTAATACTTTTCTCATTATTATTTTTAATTTGGCCAAACAGTCAATATAAATATGTGATGAATCTATCAGTAGTCTTTAATATCTATTTATTATCATTTGTTATTAATAGAAGTATACATATAAATGCCTATAGATTATTTAAAGAAATCCGATTGAACGAATCCACTAATTTCACATTAAAAAATATTATAAAGCAAAAGGAAGATGTATTAGAAATTGTTATGCATGATTTACGTGGACCTATTGCAAACATAAAGGAAATGACATGGCAGATAGAACATGCTACTAATAAAGAAGCAGAGTACAATACTTACTTACCATTAATACAAGAGAGCTGTGAGAATGCTGAAATGGTTATTAATGATTTAATTTCTGTAGCAAAAATTAAAAATATTGAAGATCCAATTAATACTACTTGTTTAAATGATTTAACTGCTACACTAGTTGATTTTATTAGAAACACTAATCCCACTCGAAAAATAACTTACACAGCTTCTGCTAAAAAATACTATTCAACCATTTATCCAGATAAACTAAAAAGAGTATTATTAAATCTTATCAGTAATTCTTTAAAGTTTACTCCTGATAATAAAAAAATAGAAGTTAAGCTTTATGAATTTGGAAATTATAATATTATTGAAGTAAGTGATGAAGGCGTAGGTATTGATCCTTCTTTTACAAATAACTTATTTGATAAGTTCAGCAAAGCTTCTAAAACAGGATTAAAGGGAGAAGAAAGCGTTGGCTTAGGATTGTATATTGTAAAGGTATTAACCGAATTGATGAATGGTAAAGTGGAGTATTTCCCGAATGGGTCTCAAGGAAGTGTTTTCCGATTAAGTTTTCCGAAACACTTATAAAAAATTAGCTAATTAGTATTGCTACTAATTAGCTAATTGTATATGATTATTTCTTAATAACCGTTTCTTTATATGATTTAGTAGCAGTAGTCATTACAACAAAGTATTTACCAGCTGCTAAGCTATTTAACTCTACAGCACTTGTGTTTTTACTAATAAGTACTAATTGTCCACTTACGTTATACACTTCTACTTTTAGAATTTTATCTAAACCTAAATTCTTAATAAATAATACATCTGAAGTTGGATTCGGATATACTTTCACAAAACTGTTTTTCTCGAAGTTTATACCAACTGTACGAGGAATAAATGTAAATCCAGCTAATTGTGTAGTTCCAGCAATGGTAGTTACTTCAACACTTCCATTCATACATGAATCAATTACAGCTTTAATTGTAGTACTATTGATTACACTGAATGAAACAGCAGGCATTCCGCCAATAATCACGGCACTTGCATTACTGAAGTTTGTTCCAGTAATCGTAATGGTATCATTTTTATGAGCCGCTGTAGGTGCAAATGCACTCATGGTTGGAGCAGCTATAAAAGTAAATCCCGTAGCTGTTGATGAACCCGCAGGAGTAGTAACCACTACAG
>CAJBVG010000063.1 GCA_903958995.1 uncultured bacterium
AATTTTAATGGTTACTACGCCTTTATTTGTTGGCTTCTTCTCCTTTTTTATTTTAAAAGAAAAAGCAACAGCAGTTAAAATTATTGGTTTATTGTTAGGAGTAAGCGGTGCAATTTTATTACTGGTTGGTCCGAAATTATCTTTTTCATCAACTACCCTAAGTGGAGATATTATGGTAATGATGAATGCAATTATTTATTCGTATTACCTGATTATTGCAAAACCATTATTGCATAAATACAATCCAATTACAGTCATTAAATGGACGTTCTTATTCGGAGGAATACTTATACTTCCTTTTTCATTACCCGAATTACAAGGTGTGAATTGGGCGATTATTCCGAGTACAATTTGGTGGAGCATTATATTTCTAATTGGTGGAGCTACCTATTTAACCTATTTGCTAAACGGGTGGGCCTTGCGTAACGCAAATTCTTCTTTAGTTGGCGCATATATCTACTTACAACCCATTTTAGCCTCATTAATCGCTATTTCTTTAGGTAAAGATGATTTAACTTGGCAGAAAATTGTATTTGGAACATTAATTTTCGTTGGAGTTTACCTCGTTAGTTTACCTTCTACATTCCCACTACTACGCCGTAAAGATTGATTTCTCGTAATATTGTTATCTTTGTCAACTAATTTAAAATTATGTTGAAATCGATGACCGGGTATGGTCTTGCAAGCACAGAATACCTACAAAAGAAAATTACAGTAGAGATACGCTCGTTGAACTCTAAGTTTTTAGAGTTGAATGTTAAAATGCCAAGAAACTATTCTGAAAAAGAAAGTACGATTCGTAACGAAGCAACAAAAGCCATAGAACGTGGTAAGGCAAATGTCAATATCATAATTGAACAAACCACACAAGTTGAGTCATCATTATTGAATAAAGATAAATTCAATTCATACTACAAACAGCTAGACCAATTAGCAACAGAATTAGGTGTAGAGAAAACCAATCTATTTCAACAAACCTTATCTATTCAAGACATTTGGTCGGTACAGGAACAAAGTGCAGATGAAGTAGAATGGAAAGCGATTTACAATACCTTTACTCAAGCTATTCAAAACTTCAATCAGTTTAGGGCTGATGAAGGAGCAACTTTAGCAGCCGATTTAAAAAAACGAGTAGAATTAATTTTAGAAGCAATTCCAGAAGTGGAAAAATTTGAAAGCAATCGTGTTCCAGCTATTAAAGATAAATTAGAATCAATTTTAAAAGATGCTGTAGGCGCAGAGAATGTTGATAAGAACAGACTTGAGCAAGAGCTTATTTATTTCATTGAAAAATATGATATCACCGAAGAAAAGATTCGATTGAAAAGCCATTGTGATTATTTCTTCTTAGTGATGAAAGAAAAAGAAGCGAATGGTAAAAAGCTAGGATTTATTACTCAAGAAATTGGTAGAGAAATAAACACCATGGGTTCAAAAGCAAATGATGCAAGCATTCAGAAAATAGTTGTTGGAATGAAGGATGAATTGGAAAAGGTAAAAGAACAATTGTTGAATATTATTTAATTAGCTAAATAGTTAATTTTTAAAATGAAGAATCAGGGCAAACTAATTATTTTTTCTGCACCATCGGGAGCAGGCAAAACAACTATTGTACAACATATTTTAAAGCACTTCCCTAACTTACAGTTTTCTGTATCGGCAACAACACGCGCATTAAGAGGTGAGGAAAAAGATGGTATTGACTACTACTTCATTAGCCAAGAAAGTTTTTTACATAAGGTTGCGAAGCACGAGTTTATTGAGTTTGAAGAAGTATATTCGGGAACATTTTATGGGACTCTAAAATCAGAAATCGATAGAATTTGGGAATCGGGTAATCATGT
>CAJBVG010000064.1 GCA_903958995.1 uncultured bacterium
GGAGCCCCAATGCAATCGGAGCTCCTAACCTAACTAACCTAAATTATTGAAAAACCACTTTATAAAAAAGTGTCCTATTTAAAGGCATTTTAACTATAACGCTTCTTCTACTGATTTAGTTTTACCAAACCACTTTTGTTTTAAATTAGTAACCAATAAATACATTACTGGAACTAAAATTAGCGTTAAGAACGTTGCAAATATTAACCCGAATATCATGGTCCATGATAATGGTCCCCAGAAGGCAACGTTATCCCCTCCAAAGTAAATGTGCGGACTAAAGTGAGTAAGTAACTCAGCGAAGTCCATATTCAATCCTACAGCCAATGGAATTAATCCAAGCATCGTAGCAAATGCAGTTAACAATACCGGTGTCATACGTGTTCTACCCGCTTCAAGCACGGCATCATAAGCCGACATTCCTTGTGATACCATCAGATCGGCAAACTCTACCAATAGAATTCCATTTCTCACCACAATTCCGGCTAAGGCAATAATACCTACTCCCATCATTACCATCGACATGGTCATTTTGAATATCGTGATACCCAGAAGTACACCGATGATACTGAAGAAAATTTCACTCAGAATAATGATTGGTTTACCAATAGAGTTGAACTGAGTAACCAAAATGATTAAGATTAATCCGAACGATACAAACAATGCTGTACCTAAGAATTTAACCGTTTCCATTTGTTCCTCTTGCTCACCTGCCATTCTTACACTTACACTTGTTGGTGAATTGAATTGATCAAGTTCTGTTTGAATATTCGCTACCACCTCATTAGGGTTATAAGCTCCCAATACGTTTGATGATAAAATGATGATACGTTTTTGTTGTTTACGTTTAATACCTCCGTAAGTGTTTACATATTTAATATCTGCGAATGATGATAATGGTACCTGACGAATCATACCACCCATACCCATGTCGCGATAAGTAACACTCATGTTCTTTAACACATCTAAGTTATTGCGTTGATCTTCTTGCGCACGAACATTAATTTCATAATCGTCTTTTACATCTCTGAATTTAGAAACCTCTTTACCAAACAAAGCTGTTCTTAATTCCATTGCCACTACTCCCGATGAAATTCCTTCTCTATTTGCACGCTCACGATCGATATCAAAAATAATTTCAGGCTTATTATTCATAAAGTCTGATTTCAATTCTTCAATACCGGCAATGTTTTTCTTATCTAAATATGATTTTAATTTTACAGAGGTCGCTACTAATGAATCTAAATTATCGCCTGTAATTTCAATAGAAATTGGCTTCGCAGTTGGCGGACCCGATTGTTCTTGGGTTACTGATATTTCAGCACCTGGGACACCCTTAACCGCCTCACGGATTTTATCTAAATAAACTGAAGTCTTAACTCCGTGACGTTCTCCGAACTCCACGAATGCAACCGACACTTTACCTCTATTCGTATAATTTCCTTGATCTTCATCTTGTGGATCGGTAACACCAACCGTAACGTTAGAAATAATAGAAGTAACAATTGGGTTGTCTTTTCCAACAACGCCCATTACTCTTTTCTCTACCGTCTTAATTACTTCATTAGTGTATGTCTGATCAGTACCTACTGGCAACTTCACATATACATACACAAAGTTTGGATCACCCGATGGGAAGAATACAAATTTTGGAGTTCTTACCATCATAAACATAATGGTTAAGATGAACAATCCGAAAGTACTCGCTAACATGGTCCATGGACGGTGTAATGCCCAATCTAATTTCTTAGCATACCAATCTTGGAATCTCGGCCAATGTGTATTTTGGAAATTGTAAATAACTTTCTCTAAGTAGAAATGATGTAATAAATAAAATCCAGTTAGAATTACCACTAAGTTTCCAAAACCAAAGTTGATAAGGTAAGCAACAACCGCTACAATACCCATACGAATAAGATTCTTACGAACCGATTTATCAAATGATGGTTTATCTTCATTATGAGAATGCGGTTTCATAAAATCAACCGCAAAAACTGGATTGATAATGTACGCTACCAATAACGATGCTAATAAAGTTATGATTAAGGTAACCGGTAAGTAGAACATGAATTTACCAATAACACCTGGCCAAAATAATAATGGAACAAATGGTGCAAGGGTCGTTAATGTTCCAGAAAATACTGGCATAAATACTTCTCCTGTTGCAACTTTCGCTGCTTTCTTAATTGGCACTTTACCATTATCAAATACACGGTGAGTATTTTCAATTACCACAATGGCATCATCTACTACAATTCCCAATCCTAATAAGAAAGAGAAAAGTACAATCATGTTCATCGTATAACTAAATCCGAAAATACCGCCTAAGGCTGGCATTGCAATAAATGCAATACACATCGATAGTGGTACCGATAAGGCTACGAAAATAGCATTCGTTACTCCCATGAAGAACATCAGGATAATCGTTACTAATATAAATCCGATGATAATCGTATTGATCAAATCGTGTAGGGTTACACGTGTTTTGTTTGATTGATCACCTGTAATGGTTACATCTAATCCTTTAGGCAAATCGTTCACTTTCATATCAGCAACAATTGCACGAATTTTATCCGATGCTTCAATTAAGTTTTCACCACTACGTTTTTTTACGTTCAAAGTAATTACATTCTTACCGTATAAACGTGCATAACTTTCTTGCTCTTTAAAACCATCAACTATGGTTGCAATATCTTTTAAATATACTGAACCACCTGTTGGCGTTTTAATAATCGTATTCCCGATTTCAAATGCATTCGGGTATTCTTTCTTAATGTTTAATGTTCTACGAACACCATCAATCTTAATGGTACCACCCGAAGCAGAAATATTCTCCGAACCAATAGCACGCTCAATATCGGTAAATGAAATTTGTGCAGAAGTCATGCGATTCAAATCCACATTGATTTGAATTTCTTGCTCTAATGCTCCAACAACATCTACTCCCGAAATCTCTTTTAAGCCTTCTACTCTATCTTTCAAATCATCTGCGTAGTCTTTTAATTTTTTCAAATCAAAATCGCCCGAAAGATTCAAATATAAAATAGGAAGGTCGGAAAGGTTGATATCTATTACATCTGGTTGCGATGGTAAATTTGAAGGCAGATCCGTTTTTGCTTTATCTACCGCATCCTTTACACGTTGCTTCGCTTCCTTAATGTCAACGTTTGTATTAAACTCTGCCGTGATAAAAGAAAAATCTTGGAATGAATTCGAAGTAATTTTCTTTAATCCTGGTGTCGACTTTAATTGCTTTTCTAATTGTTTCGTTACCAAGTTCTCCATGTTTTGTGGAGATGTACCAGGGTAAATGGTTCTCACAAAAATCTTTGGAATAGTGATTTCTGGGAAATTCTCCTTTGGTAAACTTTGATAAGCAAAGAACCCGAGTATGAAAATCAATACCGTGATTACATACACTGAGGTCTTGTTATCTATGGCCCAACTTGAGGGCTTAAATTCTTTGTGTTCGTCTTTCATCTTTGAAATTTTGAGTAGCGAAAAATTATAAATTAATTAAATCACCTTGGTTCAACTCTTGGTAACCTACTGTGATGACACGGTCACCAACAGATAAGCCCGAAAGAATTTCTGCAGTACCACGATATACTTGACCAACTTTAACAGCTGCTTTCTTCACTGTTAATTTTCCAGCTTCTTCAACAGCGATGTAAACATAATTACCTTCTTGATCGGCTTGGATAATATTCATTGGAACTGTTATTGCATTGTTTGTTGTGTAATCAATAATTTTCAATACACTAATCATATTCGGACGATATTCTGCATTGTTACCCAAGTTTACTTCTACTTTGAAAGTACGGCTTATTGGACTAATCGCTTTTGCAGCGAAGTTAATCTTACCTGTAATCTCTTTCTTTAAATCTGGGAACACAACAATAACCGCATCACCTGCACCTACAGTGTTTAAATAGCTTTCCGCTAATTCACCTGTTGCTTTCAACTGACTAGAGTTAATTACTCTGAATGCTGGACGAGCTCCGTTCACCATCTCTCCTTCTTTCACATCCGCTTGGTCAACAATACCATCTATTGGTGATTTGATGTTTGTATTATCCAATTGCTCTTTAGCCGTTGCTAAACTATTTTCTAATGCTTCTTTGTTATTTTTCGCTTGTAAATAAGCTACCTCTGTACCAATTTTTTGATCCCAAAGATTTTTTTGCTTGTTGTAAATAGTAGTCACTAATTCTAAACGAGTTTTTAACTCTTCCATGTTTTTAGAAATTAAAGCATCATCAATTTTTGCTAATACTTGTCCTTTCTTAACTTGTTGCCCTACTTGTGCATATACCTTTGTTACCGGGCCCATGCTACGTGGAAACACGTTGATGTTTTGATCTGATTGTACCTGACCATGTATTTCTACATAGTGAGTAAATGAAGATACTTCAACAGTATCTACCGCTACGAATTTCACTTTCTGATTTTCGTTAGGGTTTTCTTTTGCAAGTTCAGCTTCTAAATCAGCAATTTTTTTAGTGATGTCTGAATGCTCTTTCTTTAATTTTTCCAGTTCTGCTTTCTTATCAGTTCCTGCGTTTTTTCCGCAAGCTACGATGATGCTTGCTGCGGTAAGTAATATTAATATACGTTTCATATCAAGTATAAATTTCTAGGTGTGTTGATTATTGTATTTTACCAAATGCTTTGTCCAATTCTACTTTTGCAATTAATGCATCGTATAATGAACCTATATAATTAGTTTCTGATTCTTTTAATGCGGTTTCCGCAGTGGTTACTTCTAAACTAGAACCAACCCCTTGATCGTACTTCGCTTTCGATACGCGTAACACTTCATTCGCTAATTCCATGTTCTTACGTTGATTCTCTAAAGAACGAACACTATTGTTGTACACAATTTGTGCTTGCTTACTTTGTAAATTCAATGCGTTCTCTAAATTCGAAACGTCGTTTTTAGATTTCTCTAAAACTAACTTCGCTTGTTTCGTTTGATAATATTTTTTACCAGATCCAATAATTGGGATGTTTAATTGTAAACCTACAATCGATGTTGGATACGCTTTGTCTGTTAAGTTCTTGAAATCGTTGTTTTGATAGTTTCTTGAAATGTTACCAAATGCTACTAAACTAGGTGCGTGAGTTACAATGTTTCTTTTGTAATCCAACTCGTTTAATTTCATTGATGTTTTCAATAATTGATATTCAACGCGCTCTTCTGGAGAGAACACTTGATTCGATTCTAACATCGCTGTTAATTGAATCGACTCTAATTTGTCTGATAAGATTAACTCCGAATTAATTGGCATTCCAATTTGGAACTTCAATAATGAATTGCTCAACTCTACCATCTTCGCTACGTTTTCGCGCTCTGTAGTTAAGTTGTTAAACAATACACTTAAACGATCGAAGTCAACTTTCTCCGCAAAACCATTTTGGAAATATGCTTTCGTATCGTCTAATGTTTTCTTTAAACGAATGATGTTCGCATCTAACAATTCTAAACGTTTACGATTCACTAATACCGAATAGTATGCTTTCGTTACCGTAACATTCGTTTCAATTTTAGTTCTTGCTAATGCTTTAATCGTTAAATCCTTGTACACTGAAGTCGCTTTTAATCCAATTAAGTAGTTTCCATCAAATAATAATTGAGAAACTTGAATTCCATAATTCGCAGTGTAATTGGTTCCGAATTTTGCTTCAATAAATTCCGGATACGTTCCTGGTGCAGCTCCCGTTAATGGAGAAATAAAATTAGGAATGGTTTGTGTCGGAATATCGATGAACTTCTGAAACGCTGCAGATCCCGTTACTTGTGGCAATCCGATGGCAACCGTTTCCTTCACTTTGTTCTTCGAAATTTCGGCATCAAGTGCTGCATTCTTAATGTCGTGTTGGTTTTGATAAGCGTACTCTATAGCTTGCTGTAAGCTAAACTGATAACTTTGTGAATATCCAATTTTCGATATTCCTAAAGCAATCAATACGGCGTAAATTATTTTTTTTCTCATAAAAAAATGTTGTATTTATACTGTTTTGGATGTATTGTTATAATGGTTGATTAATGCTAATCCTTTTTCGTTTACTAAGCCATGCAAGAAATGTTGCGTTAAGGTTTGCATCACATCAATAAATAAAAAATCAGATGGTGGATATATCTCATAATTAAAAGTCATGTCCACTTGCTCCAATCGCATTCTCGCTAATATGTTAATGTCGAAATCGTGAATTCACCCAGCACCAGAGCGATTGCGATGAATGAACCATTGATGATTCCAGTTTTAATCGTTGGCATGA
>CAJBVG010000065.1 GCA_903958995.1 uncultured bacterium
GTGTTTGCACCAGCACCTAAACGAATTTCTTTGGGCCATACCTGATAGTTTTTATCGTGTGAAACAAGCACTCTATATTTACCATTTTCGCTTATAAAATTATCTATGGCTACCACTTCACCCCCATATGTACCATATGATATCCCGGGCCAACCTGAGAATATAACAGAGGGCCAACCATCGAATTGAATCTGCACATGTTGCCCTTTTTCTAACAAAGGTATATCCATTGGATTTACATACATCTCTACTGCTAATTCATAATCTGAAGGCATAATGCTAATAATCTCCGAACCTTCTTTTATTAATTCACCTATTCCCGATTGAATTGCTTTTGTAATATAACCATCTTGAGGAGCTAATATAAAATACATGCCAGAGCGAATACTGTAATTTGTAAATTGGTTTTGTAATTTTGAAACTGTAGCTTCTGCATCGTACATATTCGATAACGATGCGAATTTTTCAGATTCCGATTTTGCTATTTTGTCATTGTACTCCGCATTAATACTTTGTAATTCAATTTTAGCATTGATTAACTCGTTTTTAGTGCTTATATATTTATTCTCTTGTGAAATAACTTTAGATAGTGTCTCCTGTAATTTCATCTTTCGAGATTCTAAATCCGTAAGCGATTTCAAACCTTCTTTATATAATTCTTCCATTCGCACTAGCTGATCTTTTGCAACTTTATAGTTCAATTTTGCAGCTGACACTTCAATACTATCACTTTGTATTTTTAATTTAACTTGAATTAATTTATTTAAAGCTTGCTCATACTTTAATTTCTTAGAACCTATCAACGCATCAATCTGACTATCGTTTGCTTTGATTTTTTCCATATAGGACCTTACAGCAAATTCTTTAGATTTTAGTTGCTGTTCAGTATTTGCTACTAAATTTGGATCTAAATATTCTTCTTTAGTTTCACTAATAAACAATATTGTATCTCCTTGCTTTACAAATTGTCCTTCTTGAACATACCATTTCTCAATTCGACCAGGAATGATTGAATGAATAGTTTGTGGGCGTTGATTTGGTTTTAATGCTGTTACCTTAGCATTTGATCTAATATTTTGAGTCCAAGGCAAAAATAATAGGATGAAAAGTATTCCACCAATTGCATAAAGTACGTTTATTAGTCTTTTACTATTTACGCGTGCAGCTAAAACTTGAAAAGATTGTAGCTTCTCTAGTTTTGATTTTTCTTTAATTTTATTTTGAGTAATATTTAGCATAACTATTTACTTAATTCAAAATTTCACCATTCGTCATTTGAATAACTATATCAGATTTCTCTTGCAAGTATTTATTGTTTGATATCCCTATGAATGTCCACCCATTTGATTGGTCTGTTAAGAAATCTATAATTTTTTCGCGCTGTTTGTCTTCTATAAAATCTAAATGATTTTCTAATAATAGAAGTTTAGGTTTATTTACAATACTTCTCGCGATAATGATTCTTTGAATTATACTTTTCGATAGTTTATTACCAGAGATTTCAATTGGTGTGTCTAATCCTAATGCTAGTCCTTTTACATATTCTGATAAGTGTACTTTTTCAATCGCCCACAAAACATCATCTATAGTTACGAAATCTCTTCCTAAAGTAATATTTTCTAAAAATGAACCTTCAAATATTGTTTCCTCTGATAGGCCATTTCCTATGAATTGATATAATTTTAAAATATCATAGTTTAAAATTGGCAAATTATTTATACATACATTTCCAGCCTGTGGTTGATATAACCCACTGATTAAATGAATTAGCGTAGATTTACCTGAACCATTTTCTCCAGTAATGCAATATATTTTATTAGCTTCAAATGTATAGTTGATGTTTTTAATAACAGGTTTTGTTCTACCAGGATACGAGAAGCTTAATTTATTTAACTCTATTACAATTGGAGTTTTAATATCATGATTAAGTGTAGAATTATCAGAAATATTATCGAGCTCCATGTCGGTAACCTGGCCAAGTTTTTCTAAAGAAGTTAGTACATCATAAATATTTTCTAAGTTTATAATTATTTTTTCAGATGAATCGATAACCAATAAAATAATAATTTCTGCTGCTATGAATTGACCTATATTCATTTGCTCATTAAGCACCAAGAACCCACCAACTATTAATAATCCAAAGGCTACAATTATTTTAAAAATTATGAGTAAACTATATTGTTTTTGAAGTACTTTAAAGTGATTCTCTCTAGATTCTAAGTAACCCATTACTCGTTCATCAGTTTTTAAATCTGGCAAGTTGGTTACCCCAGCAAGTTTAAAAGTGTCTTTTACTCTTGCTAACTCTTCTAGCCAAGAGACAACTTTATATTTGTATTTCGATTCATCTAGACTTGTTTCTAATCCTCTTTTGTTTGTTAGTTTAATTATTACAAATACTAGCACGATTAATAATATACTAAATAAGATGAAAAATGGATGATATAGAGACAACAGTATTAATCCGAATATGATTTGCAATATTGCAGTTGAGAATTCAATAATTATTTTCGACAAACTTTTTTGTAATGTCAGGATATCAAAAAACCTATTCATTAACTCTGGTGCATAATGCTTATATATTTCTTCGAATTTTATTTTTGGTATACGATATGTGAAATCAAAAGCTGCACGTGTGAATATTTTTTGTTGAATAGTTTCAGTGATTCTCATTTGCATTAATTGCATATACCCACCCATACCTATTCCCATAATTACTATAAATACAAGTAGTAGCCATGATGCAGAAACACTTCCTCCTTGTATTAAATTAATAATAGACTGAATACCTAATGGCAACGATAACGCAATTACACCTTTAAAAAAGGCATATGTGTATACTTGATAGATTTCTTTACTATCAGGCTTTAATAGCAACCAGAAACGTTGATATGGTGTTTTCATTTATTTCCTTTAATTGTGTTTATAGCTAAGTTTATATAAAAGTCTGAAATGTAATTCGGAGTTTCTAATTTGTTTGTTAATCGAGGTAGGTGATCTGCAAAAAATACTTGTAAGTGTACTCCCTCTACAATCGTTGTAATCAACATCTGAGGGTAAATATATTCAGGGTTTATCTCCTGTATTATTTTAGATATTCGTTCTACGAATTGCTTATAGTTATGAAATGCGCCTTCTTTGTTTGCCTTATCGACATCTTTTGTTAAATAAGATTTTATCGATTCTGAGATTATAATCTGATGTAATTTCTTAATGTCAATACCTTCAATTATAATATGTTCATTTGTATTGCTAGCTATTAAAGTAATAGATTTTGTTAATCTAGTATCAGCTGATTCAATGTTTGTGGTTTCAAGTACTAATCGATATTCCATCCATCCCCAATACCAAGAGATCAAATATGTTAATAGCTGATTTTTGCTTTTAAAATATCTATAAATGGATGCTTCTGGAGAGCCTATTTCGTCACCTAACTTTTTAAAGTTAAATTTTTCGAAC
>CAJBVG010000066.1 GCA_903958995.1 uncultured bacterium
AAGAAGCACCCCAAGCCGAACTTTTTGTTAATATCGATCAATATTCGAGTAGCTACGAGCAATCATTTATTCGTTCGGGAAATGTTAACATCATCGACTTACGTTTATTATTAGCCAGTTTTATTGGTGATCAAAAAAGCAAACGTTTGTATAGTCAATATTTTACACGTAATCAGCTTGAAATTCCTGATGACAATCAGAAAGCAGATCAAAGTGTAATTACCTATACAGAAAAAATTCTATCAGGTGTTATTGGTGCGGCATCAGCACGCGTAATTCTTCAATCCATGATGAAAGATGAAGTGGTTAGAATGAATGATGTGGTAAATTTACTGAAAGAGTCACAACAGATATTACAATTAAACAAAGAGCTTAGTAGTAAGTCAACTGAATTGTCTAAAGCTTACGATGCCTTATCGAATGCCAACGTTAAACTTCGTCAAATCGATTTACTAAAAGACGAATTTTTATATACCGTTACACACGAATTAAGAACGCCACTTACCAGTGTTCGTGCATTCACTGAAATTATGCATGATCATCCGGATATGGATGAAACCAAAAGACAAGAGTTTTTAAAAGTGATGGTTACTGAATTAGAGCGATTGAGCAAACTAATTACTCAAGTGCTTGATTTGGAAAAACTAGAATCAGGTAAGCAGAGCTTACACCTTAGTGAAGTGGATCCTAATGCAACAGCCAAAAGAGTTGTGGATTCGTTCCTGCCAGTTTTTGAATCAGAGTCCCAAGAAATTAGTATCCATTCATCTGTAGATACTAATTTAATGCAAGATGAAGATTTAATAGAAAGAGTGCTCGTTAACATTATTGGAAATGCAAAAAAATACATTCCAAAAACGAACGGTGTAGTTAAAGTATCAATAACTCAATTCGAAAATTTTATTCAATACGAAATTGAAGATAATGGTCCGGGTATCCCCGAAGAACAACGATTACAGGTGTTCGATAAGTTTTATCAAATTAACCAATCGAAGAAAAATAATGTTGGTGGTTCTGGATTAGGATTATCAATTTGTAAGAAGATTGCCGATTTACATAACGGATTTATTCACGTCGATGAAAGTAGTATGGGTGGTGCTAAATTCATCCTTCAAATACCAATGAAACAAAATGACAATAGCTAAAAAAATATTAATTGTAGACGATGATCCAAACATACTTTTATCAGTAGAGTTTTTATTGGTTAAAAATGGATTTGATGTAATTGTGGCTCGAAATGGTATGGAAGCCATTGAAGCTATTGAAGAATCCGTTCCCGACGTCGTATTGCTAGATATTATGATGCCCGATGTAGATGGTTATGTGATATGTGAATTCATTAAAAAAAATGAACGAACGAGGAATGCTAAAGTCATCTTTTTATCTGCAAAAAGTAGAGAAGCTGACATTAGTTTTGGATATGAGATGGGAGCTGATTTATACATGATAAAACCCTTTTCTACTAGAACATTACTTGAGCAAATTAACATTTTATTGAGTTAAAATAATACGATTTACGAATCATGAGTTATCAAGAAGAATATACGCGAAGCATTGAAAAACCTAATGAATATTGGGCAGAGCAAGCGAATAGAATACCTTGGTTTAAAAAACCATCACTAGTATCTTCACATGGAGCAAACAACTATCACGAGTGGTATGCTGATGGTATTTGCAATATGAGTTACATGATGCTCGATTATCATATCGAACAAGGTAAAGGTGATAAAATTGCTTTGATTTTCGATTCACCAGTTACTTACACGAAGAAAAAATACACCTATAATGAGTTACTAAAAGAAGTTTCAGAATTTGCAGGTGTATTAAAATCTAAGAATGTAGAAAAAGGTGATACTGTAATTATATACATGCCAATGATTGCAGAAGCAATTATTGCAATGATTGCTTGTACACGTATTGGTGCAATACATTCAGTTGTATTTGGAGGTTTTGCAGCACATGAGCTTGCTGTTCGTATTGATGATGCAAAACCCAAAGCGTTAATTACAGCGAGTTACGGAATGGAGTTCGATAAAGTTATCCCTTATCTACCATTAGTTGAAGAAGCCTACCATTTAAGTTTTCATCAACCAGAAACCACTATACTAGTAAAGCGTGCACAATTTACTGATGTTGCTACGATTGATTATGAAGAATACCATAAACTTACTGTTCATGCAAAGCCAGCAAGTTATGTTGAAATGAAATCTACGGATCCGTTATACATTATTTATACTTCAGGAACAACAGGTAAACCTAAGGGAATTGTACGAGATACTGGATCTTATGCTGTGGCATTGCATTATAGTTTAGAAAAAATTTATAATATTTCTGAAGATGACATTTTTTGGGCAGCATCTGATGTGGGTTGGGTTGTAGGGCATTCTTACATTTGTTATGCACCTTTATTAATGGGATGTACCACTGTTGTGTATGAAGGAAAACCTATCAGAACTCCTGATTCTGGAAGCTTTTGGAGAATGGTAGAAGAATATAAAATCAATTTGTTATTCGCAGCTCCTACAGCATTTAGAGCAATTAAAAAAGAAGATTCTGAAGGGCTAGAATTAAATAAATACGATATCTCTTCGTTGAAATATGTATTCGTTGCAGGTGAACGTTGTGATCCTGCCACTTATCATTGGATACACGATAAAACAAATGTTCCCGTAATTGATCATTGGTGGCAAACTGAATCGGGTTGGCCAATGATTGCTAATATGGCAGGTGTTGAGCTGTTCCCTGTAAAACCAGGCTCTTCAAGCAAAGCAGTTTGTGGTTATGATATTCAAGTAGTCAATGAAGAAGGTGTGCAACTCCCGCCAAATACAGAAGGATTTATTGCTATTAAATTACCATTGCCTCCAGGTTGCTTAGTCAGTTTATGGAATGAGCACGATCGTTTTCTTTCTTCTTATTTAGAAATTATACCAGGATATTATTTTACTGGTGATGGTGGTTATTACGATGATGAAAATTATTTCTACATCATGGGTCGTGTTGATGATGTGATTAATGTTTCCGGACATCGTTTATCAACTGGTGAGATGGAAGAAATGGTAGCTTCTCATCCTGATATCGCAGAGTGTGCGGTATTAGGTATTGCAGATGAGTTACGTGGGCAGCGTCCATTAGGATTTTTTGTATTGAAAGATGGACACAATAGAAAGGAATCAGAAGTAGAAGAAGAATTAGTGAAACACATCCGAAATCAAATTGGTGCGGTAGCGTATTTTAGAAATGCAATTTTAGTTAATCGATTACCTAAAACACGTTCAGGAAAAATTCTTCGCAAAACTATTCGCCAAATTGCCGATGGAGAAACCTTCACAATCCCTTCTACCATTGACGATCCCGCAATATTAGACGAAATCAAGGAAGCACTAATTAGAAGAAACATACTGAGTAATTAGCGTTCGTCGAAGTGCCTCACTTCGACAAGTAATAAAAAGTCGGAGTGAGGACACTCCGACGAACAATTAACAAATTAACATATTAACAAAGATGGATTTTCAAATTAAATCATTAGAAGAGTACCACAAGGTTTACAAACTATCGGTAGATCAACCGGAAGAATTTTGGGGCGATATTGCATCACAATTTACGTGGTCGAAAAAATGGAATAAAGTGTTAGATTGGAATTTTAAGGATCCGAAAATCAAATGGTTTGAAGGTGCAAAATTAAATATTACAGAAAACTGTTTAGATAGACATTTAGCAGAGCGAGGAAATCAACCTGCGATTATATGGGAACCCAATGATCCTTCGGAACATCATCGTGTACTTACGTATCGTCAGTTACATCACCAAGTATCCATGTTTGCCAATATGTTAAAACATAATGGGGCAAAGCGTGGCGACCGTATTTGTATATACATGCCAATGGTACCTGAATTAGCGATTGCTGTTTTAGCATGCGCTCGAATAGGTGCAATTCATTCGGTTGTATTTGGCGGTTTCTCTGCTCAATCAATTGCTGATCGTATTAAAGATGCGAAGTGTTCTCATGTAATTACTGCTGATGGTGCTTTCCGTGGCAATAAAGATATTCCGTTGAAATCGGTTATTGATGATGCCTTAATGCAATGCGATTCAGTTAAAAAAGTAATTGTGCTAACTCGTAATCGTATGCCAGTTTCCATGATTAAAGGGAGAGATGTATGGTGGGAAGATGAAATGAAAAAAGTAGAAACATTACACGAGTACGATTGCCCAATAGAAGAAATGGATTCGGAAGATGAATTATTTATTTTATATACATCAGGATCTACAGGAAAACCAAAAGGGGTAGTGCATACTTGTGGTGGATATATGGTCTATGCTGGATATACGTTCAGTAATGTATTTCAATACCAACCTGGCGAAGTATATTTCTGTACAGCCGACATTGGATGGATTACTGGGCATTCATACATCGTATATGGTCCATTATCGCAAGGCGCTACAACCTTAATGTTTGAAGGTGTTCCAACGTATCCAGATGCTGGAAGAATGTGGGATATTGTTGAGAAATTCAAAGTCAATATTTTATATACTGCACCAACAGCAATTCGTTCGTTGATGCAATCAGGGCTAGAATTTGTTAATGGTAAGAATTTAGACTCTCTACGTGTATTAGGATCTGTAGGAGAGCCAATCAATGAAGAAGCTTGGCATTGGTTCCATACCAATATTGGCAAAGGTAGATGTCCAATAGTTGATACTTGGTGGCAAACAGAAACAGGTGGAATTATGATTTCACCAATTGCAAATGTTACTCCATTAAAACCTGCACATGCTACATTCCCTTTGCCTGGTATACAACCAATTTTAGTGGATGAAAATGGTAAAGAAATTATTGGAAATGGTGTAAATGGAAACTTATGCATTAAGTTCCCATGGCCAGGTATGATTCGTACTACTTATGGAGATCACGAGCGTTGCCGAACAAATTATTTTGCCACCTATGAGAATTTATATTTCACAGGTGATGGCTGTTTACGAGATGAAGAAGGAAACTATAGAATTACTGGTCGTGTAGATGATGTTATTAATGTTTCTGGTCATCGTATTGGAACTGCTGAAGTAGAAAATGCTATCAATGCCCATACAGGTGTGGTAGAATCTGCCGTTGTGGGTTACCCTCATGAAATTAAAGGACAAGGAATTTATGCATTCGTAATTTGTGAAGAAGAAACAGATGAGGAAGAATTAAGACGCCGAGATATTGGAATGACCGTTGCTCGTATTATTGGAGCAATTGCTCGCCCAGATAAAATCCAATTTGTACGTGGTGTTCCTAAAACTCGTTCAGGTAAAATTATGCGAAGAATTCTCCGCAAAATTGCCGAAGGAGAAACTGAAAATTTAGGTGATATCTCTACATTATTAGACCCATCAGTAGTAGAAGAAATACAAAACAGCCGCATTAGCTAAGACATTATAGACAAGGATGTGTTAATTTTTCATATTTTCGCATAAATGAAACATGAAAAACCAACCATCCTTGTCATAAATGACGATGGAATTACCGCTAAAGGCATACAAACCTTAGCCTACCTCATGAAAGAGCTAGGAGAGGTTGTTGTTGTAGCTCCCGATAGTCCTCAATCTGCTATGGGCCATGCCATCACCATTGCGAAACCTTTACGTTTAGAAGAAATCGATTTATATGAAGGCATCAGATGTTTTCAATGCTCTGGTACGCCAGTAGATTGTGTGAAATTAGCAGTCAACAAAGTTTTACATAAGAAACCTGATTTATTAGTTTCTGGAATAAACCACGGTTCAAACTCCTCCATCAATGTTATTTATTCTGGAACCATGTCTGCAGCAATGGAAGGCGCAATAGAAGGAATTCCTTCAATAGGTTTTTCGTATTGCGATTTTTCAGCAAGTGCAGATTTTAGTCCGGTACAGAAATATGTGTTAGCCATCGCAAAGCAAGTATTGAAGAATGGATTGCCAAAAGGTTCTTTACTAAATGTGAATTTCCCATATGTTAATTCAGCAGAAGAAATTAATGGAATACGTGTATGCCGACAAGCAGTTGCAAAATGGGAAGAAAAGTTCGATGAACGATTAGACCCGCATAAACGCAAATACTATTGGTTAACAGGTGAGTTTACATTAAACGATCATGGTGAAGATACTGACGAATGGGCGCTTAATAACAAATATGTTTCTGTTGTTCCTGTGCAATTTGATTTTACAGCTTATCATACTATCCCTGTGTTAAACAATTGGAATTTCGATCATGAACTTTAAGATAAAAGATAAATTTTATTTAGGCTTACTTTATGGTACAGCCCTCCCTTTATTGAGTTATATTTTTGGAGATATGTTGCAAAAAGAATTTGAACACTCTATTCGTCCAAACTTCTTTTATATTTTATGTATAGCCATAAACGTCATTATTTTTCGTTTTGCTATAAAGGCAGAGAAAGATAATTTAGCTCGTGGAATATTAATGACTACGTTTATTTACGCAATATTGTTCGCTATATTCATTATCAGAAAATGAAGTATTACATCATTGCAGGTGAAGCATCAGGTGATTTGCACGGTTCGAACTTAATGGCAGAACTTCTGCAAGTTGATCCCAATGCAGAGTTTAGAATTTTTGGTGGCGACCGTATGGCTGCACATCCTAAAACTACCTTGGTGAAACATATTTCTGAAATGTCGTTTATGGGTTTTGTAGAAGTGGCTATGAATTTACGTGCCATTTCTAAAAATATGAATGATTGTAAAAACGATATTGAACAATACCATCCTGATTTAGTAGTTCTTGTTGATTTTCCTGGATTTAATTTACGAATTGCAAAATTTGCAAAATCAATTGGGTTGAAAACCGCTTACTATATTTCTCCAAAAGTTTGGGCATGGAATAAGAAACGAGTTTTCGAAATCAAAAAATACATTGATAAACTTTATACCATATTACCTTTTGAAACAGAGTTTTTTAAGAAGTATGATTATGAAGTAGAATATGTTGGGAATCCTTTAAAAGATGCCATTGGCGCTTATTCATACGATGCTGATTTTAGAAAAAACAATCATCTTGATGACCGTCCGATATTAGCAATACTACCAGGCAGTAGAAAAATGGAGTTGGATAAAATCTTACCTAATATGTTGTTGTCTGCAAAAGATTTCAAAAATTATCAAGTTGTAATTGCAGGTGCTTCTAATTTACCAGAGGAATATTATCATAAATTCGATACCGCTGGCTTTAAAATGATTTTCGGGAAAACCTATGATATATTAGCCAATGCAGAATTAGCTATGGTTACTTCAGGAACAGCAACACTCGAAACAGCATTGTTTAGCGTGCCTCAAGTAGTTTGTTATCGCGCAAATGCATTGTCGGTAAAAATTGCACGAATGCTAGTTGATATAAAATTCATCTCGCTCGTCAATTTAATCATGGATGATAAGGTTGTTACTGAACTTATTCAAGAAGATTGTAGTCCTGAAATGATTTCGAAAGAATTATTGAAAATCGAAAAAGGGAAATCGGAAAGAGAAGTGATGCTAGCTAAGTATGATGTATTATTGAAAAAAGTAGGAGATGCGGGAGCTTCGGCTCGTGCAGCAAATTCAATGTTTGAATTCATTAAATAGAATTCATGAAAAAAATAATTTCTATATTTCTTATACTGTTCATTAGTAATTGCATTTACGCAAAAAATATTCACGTTAGAGTTTGGAGTCAATATAATCCACGTAAAGTAATTCTAAATGCTTTTACCGGAGATTATGTTTTAACATTAGGTGACGAGAAAAATATAAGGGCGAATGATGGTGATGTCATTGTAATTAATGCCATTGGCACCCGATGTTCGGTGAGCAAAAATGGCGATTTGCTAGGCACTTTCAGTTCAGTACAGGTTACTACTGATGATGACCATCCTTATTTTAAAATGCAAATGTTACTGCCAAGCAGTAAAACATCTTACTATCCCGACAATATTTCTTTTAGTAGTAAAGATGGTGAGTTAGCCATTATTAGCTCAGTTGAATTAAATCATTATGTATCCGGTGTAATCGAATCTGAAATCGGGAATGTTAAGAATGATCAACTCTTAAAAGTGCAAGCGGTTATTTCAAGGACCTATGCATTAAAACATATTGATAGGCATAAAGCCGAAGGATTTGAATTGTGTGATCAAGTACATTGCCAAGTATTTCATGGTAAAGCACGTTTTAATAGCATGATTCTGCCTGCAGTTGACTCTACTCATTATGAAGTAATTCAAGATGAAAATGGGGATTTAATCGAAGCAGTTTTTCATGCTAATTGTGGCGGTCAAACTGTAAATTCAGAAGATGTTTGGTCTAAGAAGCGTTCGTATCTGAGATCCGTTGTCGACACTTTTTGTATTACCGAAAAGCAAGCCAATTGGAGGAAGGAAATCGACAAAGAAAAATGGTTGAATTATATCAGTTCGAAATCCGGAAAAGCAACATTCGATCCTTGTGAATTTACACTGCAAAATAGAATTACTGTACTGCCTTGTTGTAGTGTTTTTACTGAAGATGTTCGAAACGATTTTAAATTAAGATCTACTTTTTTTAATGTTATTGATGGTCAGGATAAGATCATTTTACAAGGTAGAGGCTTCGGGCATGGGGTGGGAATGTGCCAGGAAGGATCGATTCGGATGGCTCAATTAGGCATCTATTATAAGGATATTATTAAGTTCTACTACACTAATATTCAAATTGTTAATATAAACCCTTAATATTTGCTGAAGCAGTAATAAATTACCTAATTTTGTATTTCAGACATTATCCTCTATATTTAATTAATTATTTGTACGCACGCTCTACTTCTAAACAATTTTTATTAATAAACTAGCATGAAGCAAGAGTTAAAGGATTTCTTTATTAAGCATAATCAGAACAGACCATTACGTGTGTTATGTGTAGATGATGATAAAATCATTCAATTTACTACACAGAGAGCATTTGTAATTTGTGGTTTTGTTACCGATATGGCATACGATGGAATTCAAGCCATCGATCTTGTTCGTAATGCCTTTCAGAAATACGATTTTATTTTAATGGATATTCATATGCCAAATATGGATGGTATAGAAGCAACTAAAATTATTCGCTCGATTCGTAGCTATGAAAATGCACCCATTTTTGCATTAACAGGTGATATGACGATGGAAGCTAAATTACAAGTAGTATCTGCAGGGATGAATGAGTATTTCCCAAAACCAGTAGATATGGACGATGTATTAGAAATCATGAAAACCTATATATAATTGATTAATCAATTTACATATTTCGATTCTCATACCCACAAAAAATACAAAGAGCAGGATGTTGCATTCGTTAGAAATGCATTTCATCATCTTTCTATTCAACAATTAAATAAATTACCCTATTCTTTCTCCGTTGGCTTACACCCATGGGACGTAAATTCACACTTTGAAGTTAGCCTGCAACGTGTAAATTCAGGTGCTTCTCATTCAAATTGCTTAGCCATTGGGGAATGTGGTTTAGATTATTTTATCAAAACCGATAAGGAAATTCAACGAGAAGTTTTTACACGGCAAAAAGCACTTGCGGAGTCAATTAATAAGCCTTTAATCATTCATTGCGTTCGTGCATATCATGATTTGATTCCATTAATACGAACATCTACTGTCCCTATTATTCTACACCATTATACAGGAAATACAGATATAACAAAACAACTACTTTTCGATCATATCTATTTCTCTTTCGGAAAGAGCTTATTCCATAGTCAATTTCCTTTGGAGGTATTATCACAAATCCCAATGGATAAAATACTGCTAGAAACAGATACTTCTGCGTATCATATAGAAGATATTTACATCAAGGCAGCCAATCTGATGGATGTTGAATTTGAACAATTCCAGCAACAGATTACTAAGAATTCTCGTACAGTTTTCATTAAATAGGGATTCATTCACACATTTTTTTATTTTTGTTGAAAATCTATAAAAAATCATGGAAATTCCAGCTTGGTTATCGCGTACTGAATTAATGATGGGTGAAGAGAAAGTGAATAACCTTCTTTCTGCAAACGTATTGGTAGTCGGCCTTGGTGGAGTAGGTGGTATTTGTGCTGAAATGATTGCCCGCTCTGGCGTTGGTAAAATGACCATTGTTGATGCCGATATCGTTGAAGCATCAAATCGTAACCGTCAGATACCTGCTTTAATATCTACTGATGGTAAACTAAAAGCCGAAGTGATGGCCGCTCGTATTCGAGATATTAATCCAGATATTGAATTAACAGTACTTCCGGAATTTTTAAAAAACAATAGAATTGAAGAAGTGGTTCAATCTCAAAAATTTGATTATGCCGTGGATTGTATAGATACCCTTTCACCAAAAGTATTTTTCATTAAAGCCTGTTTAGACTCCAAAATCCCTTTAGTTAGCTCAATGGGCGCGGGTGGTAAGGTCGACCCAACTAAAATACAAGTGGTTGATGTTTCTAAAACCTACCAATGTAATTTAGCAAGGTATGTTAGGAA
>CAJBVG010000067.1 GCA_903958995.1 uncultured bacterium
TGTTAGACGAAAATTCTCAATATTTGGTATGATTTTCGTACAAACAAGTAAAATTCAATAAAAAACAATGAAAAAAAGCTTACTTACAGCAATTTTGGGTCTTATTATCAGTTTTGCTGGTGCTCAAAATTTACAGATTACTCATCCTGTGACTACCAAAAGTGGAAGTCCGGATAGCGTATTGTACATTAAAATGCACATAAAAAACAACGGTTCGACTACAACTGATGTTTTTTTGCAAAGAAAAATACAAAGTTTGGTGTCGGGTCAATTGAGTTATTTCTGTTTCGGCATTAATTGCTACCCACCAAATGTGAGCAAATCACCTGTAAACATCACTTTAGGTGCTGGTGTTGAAGATTCTTCAGTGAAGACCTACATCGACCCTCGTGGAACTGCAGGTACGAGCATAGTTAACTATTGCTTTTACAATGTTTTAAAAACAGATTCAGCATGTTTATTAATGACTTATGATATTACCGCTACAGGTATCGTTAATAATTCACACTTGAAATTTGTAAAGGTGTTCCCTAACCCTGCTCACGATATTTTGAAATTAGCGTTCAATACTGAAAAAGTATATCGTTCATCAGAAATTCAAATTGCTGATTTAAGCGGTCGTGTGGTTTATACAGAGTTAGTTGATACCAAAGAAGGCTTAATCGCTATCGATATTCACACACTTCCTGCTGGAATTTACGTTTGTAATTTAGTAGGTGATGGAGTGACAATTGCAAGAGACAAAATTATAGTACAATAAGTATTGAGACATTAGATATGAGATGTGGGATTTAAGTTTCTCATATCTCATATCTCAATTCTTAAATCTATCTACCGGGTGAATGGTGCAAATACACCGAATACTTTCTGCTCGCATCTGGTTTACGATCGTAAATAATATCCACTAAGGGATCTAAATTTCTAAAGTTCGATCGTTCGTTATTACATAAAATAATTATCGAGTGATGATTATCTAAATCACGCATAAAGAAACTTTTAAACCCATTCCACCAACCTCCGTGGTATATAATGGTTTCACCAGTTTTCATGGTATAGGTTCTCCAACCAAATGCATAGTTAAATGGTCCGTCGAGGTTTTTACTGCCCGGCATATACATAGAATCTAATGTGCTATCTGATAAAAAATTCCCAGAATACAACACTCTGTCCCACGTATGTAAATCTTCCACTGTAGAGTAAATCCCTTTGTCACCTGCAGCTCCATCTAAATAATCTTGATGAACTTTTGCTCCCCATCGATCATGTCCTTCTACATAATAGAAGTCGCCTAAATTATTTACATCTAATACATGAGTATGTTTCATGCCCAATGGTCTGAAGATATCTTGCTCCATGAATTTCTTAAAACTCTTGCCAGAAACTTTTTCTACAATGGCAGCTAATAATACATATCCTGTATTGCTGTAATCCATTCTTCGGTCAGGAAAAAAATAAATTTCAGGCTTGTTTTTAATCATCATCTCCACCACACTTTGATTTGTTAATGGGGTTTTTCGATCACTAAATTTCTCGCTGAAATAAGTATAGTTTCCTAATCCTCCGCGATGTCTTAATAGTAATTTAATGGTGATGTTTTCGTATGGGAAGTTTGGATAAAAACGTTTTACATTATCATCTAAATTCAATTTCCCTTGCTCCATTAATTTTAAAATAGCAGCTGCAGTAAATTGTTTACTTACCGATGCTAATTGATAAACAGAACTTGTTTTTAATGGCTTTTTCTTTTTTATAGGATCTTCAAAACCATAAGCTTTTTCAAAAAGAATATGTTCATCATAACTGATTAATACAGTTCCATGAAAATTTTGATGTTCGGCTATTCCTTGAAAA
>CAJBVG010000068.1 GCA_903958995.1 uncultured bacterium
ACCATCCATTGTATTGAAAATGCAAATAGAAATAAACACTTGCAAGATGTACATCTTGCTGGTATGATTTGCTTATCATCAGATAAGCTAAATAAAATGTACCAAAATTTGAAATAAAATTAAAAAACAGTGCAGCATAGAACCAGTACTTAACAAAAGCATGTTCTTTAAACGTTAATGTATCTTTTATAAAAAAATAGGTAAAAACGATAGAGGTTATTACAATAAGGAAAGAGAATGTATTTGATGAAATATGATAACCATATAGGATAAAAGCAATCATCATTCCTATAGAAAAAACAATATTTGCAATTAATAACCTATTGTATCTTTTCCAATTTATTTTAACATTCTGATCTAAAAAATAAATCAACATAAGATATAAGGCCTGGCTAATCCAAGCTGCAAATGCAAAATGTGAATGTGCGTGTTGTAAATGTTTTTGTTCAAAAAATGGAAATGAAAAAGCAATTTTATATCGCATCAGAAAACCTAACAATGCAACTGTTAATAAATTAGCGATTAACACTAAAACCCATTTTTTGTAATTCATACTAATAATACAACTTGTGATTTCTAATGATTAACTTTTCTAAAGTTTGCATTTTCATTAATGTTCTGATTACAGTTTCTACTCTTAACCCTGTAAAATTTGCAATTTCTTGCCTAGTAAAAGGAATGATAATTTTTTCTTCACACGGAGCTTGTGACTTCTTATAAGATTCTAAAAATCCAAGAATTCGAAATTCTGGATTATTATTCACAATTTCTTTTGCGGTAATCGACTTATTATAAATTCTTCGAGAAAAATGCTTTACAAAATCCTCCATCAATTTAGGATACTCCACAATAATTTTATTGAGATTCTCAAGCGAAATCCTAATTAATATAGATTTCTGTAAACACATCGCATTAGCTGGATAGGGTTTATCTATAAACAATGGTGGCTCACCAAAACTTTGACTTTGGTAGAATATACCTTGAAGGTATTCTTTACCTGCCTCATTCGAATTGTACATTTTAACACTGCCTTCTACAATTTGATAATAGAATCTAGCTAATTCACCTTCATGAAAAACATGTTCATGCTTATCGTATTTTTTATATACTCCTCCCCATGCAGTTAATATGTCAGGATCAATGTTCATCTAATTCACAAGATAAGTTAGCCCATTTGTAACAGAAGTGCCTAAGTCAGAAATTTTATTGTTATTGAAAATATCCATAAATAAATCCCTTGCTTCTTTATATTGATTGTGTATTGAGCATGGTTTCGTATGACTACATTTGCTCAACCCTAATCCACATTCTTTGAATATCTCTTTACCATCAATGGCTTCAACAATACTCATTACAGGCAATTGCATCTGCTGTTTACTTATATAAAAACCACCAGAGGGACCTTTCTCACTAAATATGATGTTTCTTTTAACCAAAACTTGTAATAATTTCCCCAAAGTGTGTTCACTTACTTCTATTTCAGAAGCAATTTCTTTAATAGTGAAACGTTCATTCGTATCTATCTTAGTAGATAAAAAAACTACAGCATTAGTAGCTATTTTACATGTATTACTCAGCATAATTAGAAAATTTGATTCAGTGCTTTAGGAAATAAAATATTATTTTCTAAATGTATATGCAAATGTAAATCTTCTTCGAATTCTTTTAGTGTTTTATATAACATTAAATATGATGCACAGGCTGTTGCCGGTGGAGTAAAATGATTCGTTAGAATAGCAATTTCTGTAAACTTTTCCCCTACCGACTCGTGTTCAATTTCCATCATATGAATCGGACCTTCTAACATCTCCTTCGTTATTGTTATCTTCTTGTCATTTACTAGACTTCTTATAAATGGGAATAAAATCACTTCTTCCTTCTTCATATGCAACATTAATTCATTATTCACAAAATGAACTAGTTCATTTATTCTAAATAATTCTGGATCTCTTCCACCATGTTTATTGGATACTTTATTTGAAATCTCTAGTAATGTAGGCAATACACTTTTCACATAATCGTGATGTGTGTTTTCAATATAATCACACAAAATATCTAATGGGAAGTCATTGAAATTATTTTCTACATTGTTAAATTGAGGCTCTGTTGCTTCTAATTCAAACTCCACAACTTTTACGTCTATACCTTTCTCCACACATACTTGACTTAATGTTTTCTTTCCACCACAACAGAAATCGATTCCATATTTTTTAAAAATTGCTACTTTTTTGATGTCTTTGGCAGCAATTTCACCTACACTTTCTTCTGTATCTGTTTTTCGCAATTCTATATCTACTTGCCATTCATCAGGTCCATTCAATAAGTACGTCCAATTAAAGATATTCCCTCTTTCGGCTAGTAACTGATAGTACAATGGCTTAGGATCATGGTCGTTAATAATTAACAAACTCTCTCCTTTATTGAGTTCATCAAATCGTTCAAATATTCGCATATGCTTATATTTTGGCTCAATTACCCTTACATCTATACTGTTTTCTATGATTCTTTCCATTTTTAACTGATTTTATAAATCAAAAGTAATTCGAAAAAACTAACAAAGCAATAAAGTACTTAAATACTTTTATTAATTTGATACAAATATGACAATTGGGTAATTTTTGAATGCTGCTATGCAAATAACATTACAATTTTATACATTTGTTGTAACACCTAACATCAACAGTATGAAATCAACAGTAGTCCTATTTTTTTCAATTGTATTATTTTCTTCATGTGGCGGTAGTACAACTCAACAATCAACTGAAAGTCAAACTGCTAACAAGCCTTACGACCCTATTTTAGGTGAAGGTAAGTTTACAAGCATTTCTATACCCGATAGTATTGATGAGAACTTAGCTTCGTTAGGTGAACTTGTATTCCAATCAAAGTGTACTGCTTGTCATAAAATGACCGATGAAAAATTAGTTGGACCAGGATTAAAAGGAGTTAGCAAGCGCAAGAAAGCTGCTTGGATAATGAATTACATGACAAACTCTGATGTGATGATTGAAAAAGATCCAGAGCTTCAAGAGCAATTAAAAATATACGCTGTTCGTATGCCGAATCAAGGCTTAACAGATGATGATGCTAGACGCATTTATGAGTATCTACGCAAAAACGACAATTAATGTGCTAATGAATTTAAGTTCGTCGGAGCGTCCTCGCTCCGACTTTTTTATTGTCGGAGCGAGGACGCTCC
>CAJBVG010000069.1 GCA_903958995.1 uncultured bacterium
ATTCGATTTAAATCTTCTTCGATTTTAACTTTCTGCTCGTCTTGAAATTCTAAGCGTGCGAGGTGAGCAATTTTGTCGACTAAGTCCTTATCTATTTTCATTATTTCTCTAATTTACTATCAATAATATCAAACACTTGTTTGCTTAAATTTTCTATGTCTTCTGCCGAAGATAAGCCTTTTGTTTCTATTGGAGCATGGAAATATGCCCTCATTGTTCCAGGTAAGGATCCGTATTTAAATCCACTACCACGCATCAATTTATAGTTGTTTAAAAAGGTAACAGGCAAAATGGGTACTTGGGTATCTACTGCTAATTTAAAAGCTCCCGACTTAAACTCTCCCATTTCTGGGGCGGTTAATGACATGGTGCCTTCTGGATAAAGGATTAAGCTCATTCCTTTCAAGATATTCGCCTCTACTTTTTTCAAAGCCCTATAACCTGCTATTTTACTAGCACGATCAACCGGAACATCAATAGTTTGGAAGAATAATTTCAATACAGGATGTTTCAAAAGCTCCGCTTTACCCATAAAATGGTAATGCCCACCAATCATGGTACAAATTACTGGTGTATCTAAATATGATGAATGATTGAGTACAATAATCATCGTTTTATTGAAATCTACAGGGACTTCAAATTCAGTTTTATAACGATAAAAACCTAATACAAAGCCAATATCGCACCAAACTTTACGTAAACGTGCAACTTTAGGATACCTGCTCTCCTTGCGGGTATAGTAATAAAATAAGGGATACATCAGGTAAAACGAAAGCGCGACCCAAAACATATACCAGATAAAATGTACTTTTTGTAATATTAATTTCATGCGCTAAAAATAATCAATTTTTAGTACTTTCGGCGAATGGAAACAGTAGTTAGCGGAATTAGATCCACCGGAAATTTACATTTAGGGAATTATTTTGGTGCAGTTCAGAATTTTCTGAAGATGCAGCATGAATACAATTGCTATTTTTTCATTGCCGATTATCATTCTTTAACCACTCATCCTACTCCTGCCGACTTACATCATAATGTTCGCAGAGTATTAATTGAATACTTAGCAGCGGGTATTGATCCTGAAGTAGCTACTATATACATCCAATCTGATGTAACCGAAGTTACAGAGCTTTATTTATTGATGAACATGAATGCTTATGTTGGTGAATTAGAACGTGCTACTTCTTTTAAAGATAAAGTACGCGATAATCCCGATAACGTTAATGCTGGTTTATTGACTTATCCGGTATTAATGGCAGCCGATATTTTATTGCATCGTGCTACGAAAGTACCTGTAGGTAAAGATCAGGAGCAACATTTAGAAATGGCGAGAACCTTTGGAAATCGTTTCAATCGTTTATACAATAACGAATACTTTGTTGAGCCTCATGCTTTTAATTACGGAACAGCATTAACCAAAATTCCAGGGTTAGATGGAAAAGGGAAAATGGGAAAATCGGAAGGAGAAAACAACGCCGTATTTTTAGGCGATACTCCGGAAATGATTAAAAAGAAAGTGATGAAAGCGATTACGGATGCTGGTCCGACCGAAATGAACCAAGAGAAACCAGAAATTATAAAGAACATATTCGACATCATGAAAGCGGTATCTCCAGCTAGCACTGTGGAGCATTTCGATAATTTATACAACAATTGCGAAATACGCTATGGCGATATGAAGAAACAATTAACAGAAGACATCACCTTATTTTTAGCTCCAATACGCGAACGAATCGAAGAAATTGAAAAAGATGAAGTTTACTTGAGAAAAGTTGTTAAATTGGGTACGGAAAAAGCTAGAGAAAGCGCTTCGAAAACCATTCGTGAGGTTCGCGAAATCATTGGCTTTAGAAGCTTCTAATTAAAATAGTATAATAATTTATTTAAGATATTAAGGAATATGCACATTGCAATTGTAGGAAACATCGGCGCTGGAAAGACCACACTTACTGAATTACTCTCTAAACATTATACTTGGGAAGCACAATATGAAGCGGTTGATCAAAACCCTTATCTAGAGGATTTTTATCAAGACATGAAACGTTGGGCATTTAATCTTCAAATCTACTTTTTGAATTCACGTTTCAAACAAATTGTAGAAATACAACGTGGTACTATTGACATTGTGCAAGACCGTACCATTTATGAAGATGCTTATATTTTCGCTGCAAACTTACACGACATGGGCTTAATGTCTAGTCGCGATTACAATAACTACCTCGATGTTTTTGAATCGGTGAAAGAATTTATTCGTCCACCCGATTTATTAATCTACCTAAAAGCATCGGTACCTACTTTGGTGAATCAAATTCAACGTAGAGGTAGAGAATACGAGTCGGGTATCCGTTTGGATTACCTTTCTAAATTAAATGAGCGTTACGAAAATTGGATTGATGGTTACAAAGAAGGAAAGTTGTTAACCATTAATGTAGATCGTATTAACTTTGCCGATAAACCAGAAGACTTAGGAGAAATTATTAATAGAATTGATTCTGAATTGTTCAGTTTATTCTCTGCACCGAAAGAACGAAAAAGCAAAAAATAATGAAAGTAACCGGCATCATTCCTGCTCGATACGCTTCTTCTCGTTTCCCGGGAAAGCCCCTTATCGATTTGGCAGGAAAGTCAATGCTACAAAGGGTTTACGAACGTTGTTTGCTGAGCACTTCTCTTAATGAAATTATAATTGCAACCGACGATCAACGGATATTTGATCATGCAAAAACATTTACCGATAAGGTATGCATGACCGATGCCAATCACCCGAGCGGTACCGATCGTTGTGCAGAAGTTGTTGCATTAATGAACCTCGACACAGATGTTGTTGTGAATATACAAGGTGATGAACCCTTAATTAATCCCCATCAAATAGATTTGCTAGTGAGTTGTTTTAACGACCCACAAACACAAATAGCTACACTCATAAAACCAATTACCAATACCGAAGTTTTATTTAACCCGAATACACCAAAAGTGATTTTAGATGAACACGATTTCGCGATTTACTTTTCTCGAGAAACCATTCCTCATTTAAGAAATATCGATAAAAGTGAGTGGTTAGAGCACCATACTTTTTACCAACACATTGGTATCTATGCCTATCAAACACAGGTACTACAAGAAATTACGAAACTCCCACAAAGTGCTTTAGAAAAATCAGAATCATTAGAACAATTACGTTGGATTTCCAATCAATATAAAATTAAAACGGCTATTACTAAGGAGGAAACTGTTGCGATTGATTCACCAGAAGACGTCGCACGCGTGCTGCGTGAATTAGGAATTAACAATTAGGAATTAGGAATTATAGTGTTCGTCGAAGCGTCCTCGCTTCGACAAGCCAATCCAACATTAGTAACTGGCC
>CAJBVG010000070.1 GCA_903958995.1 uncultured bacterium
GCTCGAGGAGTAAATAACCTTAGAGCTATCAGCCACAAAAGCATTAGCCCCTAGCGAGAATAAGCATAGGGAAAGAAAAAATAGGACTCGATTCACGCGGCTAAATTACAGATTCGCAATTAATTCTTTTAATATAAATGTGAGCTTTGGTTCTGCAGCTTGAGCAACTGCAACTATTTCTGGAATCGAAACAGGCTTTAAGGTTTCAGGGAAGCCTTCATCCGTAATCACCGATATCGCAAATACTGGCATACTCATGTGGTTCGCCACAATTACTTCTGGTACGGTCGACATACCGACTACATCACCACCAATAATGCGCAAGAACTTATATTCTGCACGGGTTTCCAAGTTTGGGCCCATCACACTTACATAAGTACCAATATGTGTTCTAATGTTATTTTTATCGGCAATAGCTTTTGCTTTGGTAATCATTTCGGCATCATACGGTGCACTCATATCTGGGAAACGAGGACCAAACACATCATAGTTTCGTCCACGTAATGGGTTATCGCCTTGTAAATTAATATGATCTTCTAAAATCATTAAATCACCTTTTCGGTAATCCGGATTTAAACAACCACAAGCATTCGAAATAAATACTCGCTGTACGCCTAAGATTTTCATCACACGAATAGGAAAGGTAATTTCTTGCATGCTATACCCTTCGTAATAATGGAAACGACCCGACATCGCCATTACTTTTCGTCCACCTAGCTCTCCAAATATTAATTTTCCGGTATGAAATTCTACTGTTGCTATGGGGAAATCTGGAATCATGGAATACAACAATTCGTATTTCACATCAATCTCTGTTACTAATCCACCTAGTCCTGTACCTAATATTATTCCAAACTCTGGCTGAAAATCGCCTATGATTCTTTTAATGTACTCCGTTGTGTTTTTTGCTTGTTCTAACATAATCTTTTACTTTATTATCAAACCACTCTTTATCTTTTTCATGAATATCCGATTCTATCGGTAAATAATACATCGGTAATTCTTTTAATTTATTTTCGAATTTTGGATGCAATAATCGCATCGCGTCTTTTTCTGTTGTAATGATGATTTTATTTTCGCCTTGCAAGGTATTAAATTCTTCAGACCATTTATCCATATCATTTACTTGATAATTGTAATGATCGGGATAATTGAAATGCTTAACAATTTTTAACTTATGGAATTCCAAATAATTAATCAGCAAAGTAGCATCCGCAATACCAGTAACGAGTACCACTTGTGTTTTCTTATCGCATTGACTAAACGAACGCGATTCGAACGTTTGATACAATGGCTGAAAATCGCCATAAGATAAATAAGAAAAAACGACAGGTATATTTAATGAATTCGGCAAATGTGACTCTACTCTTCTTCGCTCCATTGGTGAAAATATTTTTGGAGTCTTCGTAATTAAAATAATGTTGGCACGATTCAATCCAGAAATCGGTTCTCTTAAATTACCAAAAGGCAACATCCAATCTTTATTGAATACCTTATTATAATCGAACAACAAAATTTGCAATCCAACTTTCACTTTACGATGTTGGAAAGCATCGTCGAGGATAACCGCATCATAATCATTCTCCAGTTTCTCCATGGCACGTGTTCGATTTTCATCAACCACCACGTTTATCTCATTAAACTTCTGTTTAAACTGAGTAGGTTCGTCGCCTATTTCTTCTGGAGATGATAAAGCACTCGCCTCGATAAATCCAGAGGTTTTTCGTCCGTAGCCACGACTTAAGGTACTTATTTTGAAATCGTCTTTTAACAATCGGATGAGGTATTCTACCGTCGGACTTTTACCCGTACCTCCTACATTGATATTGCCTACACTAATGGTTGGCACTTTGAATGACCTAGAGCTCAATAACTGCCAATCATATAGCTTGTTTCTCAACACTATAATGAGCCAGTAGAGCAATGCGAACGGAAGACTGATCTTGCGCAGGAAATTCATAGTACTAAGCTACAAATAATATGCTAAAATGATAGTATGCTGATATGCTAATATGCTGATATGCTAATTTGGGTATAGTTCTGTATATTTGCATTTCTTAATAAACAAACACTATGTCAACAGGATTTTTTGTAGTACCTACACCCGTAAACGAACCTATTTTAAGTTATGCACAAGGCTCTAAAGAGCGTGAATTGCTGAAAGCGGCAATTGCTGAAGCACGTGCAAAAACATTAGATATTCCGATGTATATCGGTGGTGAAGAAGTTAGATCGGGTAAAACCGTTTCTATCCATCCCCCACACGATCATCAACACACCCTTGGGCATTATCACCAAGGCGATAAATCTCATATTGAAGCAGCCATTAATGCTGCCTTAAAAGCAAAAGCCGACTGGGCAAATATGCCTTGGGAGCAACGTGCTGCTATATTTTTAAAAGCTGCTGAATTAATTGCTGGCCCATACCGCTATAAATTAAATGCAGCAACCATGTTAGGCCAATCAAAAAATGCTTTCCAAGCAGAAATTGATTCCGCTTGCGAAATCATCGATTTCTTAAGATACAATGTGCAATACATGTCTGAAATCTACGCTCAACAAGTAGGTTCTTCAAAAGGAATTTGGAACAGAATTGAACAACGCCCATTAGAAGGCTTTGTGTTTGCCCTTACTCCTTTCAACTTTACAGCAATAGCAGGTAACCTACCTACATCAGCTGCAATGATGGGTAACGTAGTGGTTTGGAAACCTTCGAACACTCAAATTTATTCGGCAAATGTATTGATGGAAATTTTCCGCGAAGCAGGTGTTCCTGCTGGTGTCATTAACTTAGTGTACGTATCTGGACCAGATGCTGGTGATGTAATTTTCTCTCACCCAGATTTTGCTGGTATTCACTTTACTGGTTCTACTTCAGTGTTCCAAGGCATTTGGAAAACAATAGGTAATAACATTCATAAATTTAAAACCTACCCACGTATTGTTGGGGAAACAGGTGGTAAGGATTTTATCGTAGTTCACGAATCAGCAGATGTTGATGTAGCCAGTGTTGCTATTATGCGTGGTGCTTTCGAATATCAAGGACAAAAATGTTCAGCTGCTTCTAGAGTTTATGTGTCGGCTAAGTTATGGCCAGCCATTAAAGATAGAATGCAGAAAGACATGGCGACATTTAAAATGGGTGGTACAGAGAATTTCGAAAACTTTATCAATGCAGTTATCGATGAAAAATCATTCGATAAATTAGCATCCTATATTGATGCAGCAAAAAAAGATTCTTCAGTAGAAATTGTTGCAGGTGGA
>CAJBVG010000071.1 GCA_903958995.1 uncultured bacterium
AGCTATTAATAGCACATCACTATCTCGATCACGAAGTGGAGCTAGTTCAATAGGCAATCCAATTAATCGATAATATAAATCTTCTCTAAATCGTCCTGCTTTTACTTCTTCTGCTAAATTCTTATGTGTTGCGGTAATAATTCGAACATCAATAGGAATTACTCCGTTGCTACCAATACGAGTAATTTCTCTTTCTTGTAATACACGTAATAATTTTGATTGAAGATTTAAATCGAACTCTCCAATTTCATCCAAGAATAACGTTCCTCTATGGGCTTCTTCGAATTTTCCGATTCTTCTTCCATTCGCTCCAGTAAAGGCGCCTTTTTCATGTCCAAATAATTCACTCTCGATTAGTTCTCTAGGAATTGCTGCTACGTTTACTGCTACAAATGGTAATTTATTTCGTTTCGATTGGAAGTGAATTGTTTTAGCAACTAATTCCTTACCCGTACCAGTTTCTCCAGTAATAGAAACATTAATATTTGTACCGCAAGCTTTTTGAATTAAAGAATATAATTTCTTAATAGAACTACTATTTCCGATAATGCTTTTCTCGAAATCATATTTTTCAATCACTTCCTCACGGAGTTGGTTGATTTGTTTTTGTAATCCAATATTATCACGAATGTGTTGTATGATATTGAAAATTCTATTCTTCGTATTATCATCCTTCGTGATGTAATCATAAGCCCCATCTTTCAATAAATTAATGGCTGTTTGAATATCTTCTTGTCCAGAAATAATAATGACATTCGTATTCGGTGATATCGATTTTATCTTCTTTAGAATCTCCGAACCATTCATGTCCGGTAAATTATAATCTAGAGTTATAATATCGGGCAGCTCATGCATGGCTGCCAAAAATGATTTTGCATCATTAAATATTTTGACCTCGTATTCAGGGTTTAATGAAAGTTGATGGTTCAAGTACTTACTGTACCATAAATCATCTTCTACTACGAAAATTTTGTAAGAGCTATTTAACATTGAGATAGTTTATTTCCCAAAATTAAACTATTCCCATTAAAACGAAAGAAATAATTTATTCTTTTGCTTTTATCTGTTTTTCAAGCTTTTCAAGGAGTTCCAATTCGTGGATAGGTTTGGTGATGTATTCATTCATCCCAATTTCGAGGTAAGGTTCTTGTGCGATTTCGAAGGGATTTGCCGACATTCCTATGATGGGAATGTTCTTAATGTCAGTATTTTCACTGTTTCTAATGATGCTAGTCGCTTCAAAACCACTCATTACAGGCATTTCAATATCCATTAAAATGGCATCAAATGCTTCAAGTCGAAGTATCTCTAAAGCTTCGGGCCCATTTGAAACAATTACGAAAGTAATATGGAGATCTGTTAATAGCTTATTTATCAAAAACTGACTAATATCGTCGTCTTCGACCACTAAAAGGCGTAATTGGGGAGGTAAATTATTCATGTTTGCGGTTGTTTACGCAATTAATAGAATAAAGTTACGAAGCATTAATTTCTTTCCAAAGCATATCTTTTAAATTCAATATGCCTTGTTGGGCAACCGACGAAATAAAAATATGTGGAATGTTAGGTAAGTCTTTTTTAATTTCTTCTGTTAACTCCTCATCTAGCAAGTCGGCTTTTGTGATGGCTAACATGCGAGGCTTTAATAATAACTCAGCATTGTACTGTTCAAGCTCTTTCAATAGTATCTTATATTCCTCATGAATATCCTTACTATCTGCAGGAACCATAAATAATAGAACTGCATTTCGTTCAATATGACGTAAGAAACGTATTCCTAATCCTTTGCCTTGTGAAGCGCCTTCTATAATACCTGGGATATCAGCCATTACAAAAGATTTGTTATCTCTATAAGACACAATTCCTAAGTTAGGCACTAAAGTAGTAAAGGGGTAATCTGCAATTTCAGGTTTTGCAGCACTAACAACAGATAGAAGAGTAGATTTACCCGCATTCGGAAAACCAACGAGACCTACATCTGCAAGTATTTTCAATTCTAATATTTTCCAAGATTCTTGGCCTTCTTCGCCAGGTTGAGCATAGCGAGGGGTTTGATTTGTGGAAGTTCTGAAGTGCCAGTTTCCTAATCCACCACGACCACCTGCTAAAAGCACTTTCTCTTGTCCTTCTTCTGTAATTTCGAATTCTATCTCACCAGTTTCAGCATCTCTAGCAATGGTTCCCAAAGGAACTTCTAATATTTCATCTTCTCCACGCTTACCAGTACGTAAACCACCTTGACCGTTTACTCCGGCTTCAGCAATAACATGCTTACGGTATTTTAAATGGAGTAATGTCCAAAATTGCTTATTGCCTTTTAGGATAATATGCCCACCTCTTCCGCCGTCACCACCATCAGGTCCACCCATCGCAGTTTTTTTATCGCGATGTAAATGATACGAACCACTTCCGCCCGCACCTGATCGGCAGCAAATCTTTACATAATCAACGAAATTGGATCCTGACATCTATTTAATATGTTAATGTGTTAATATGATAATATGTTAATGAATGCACGAGCAAATTAGCACACGAGCACACTAGCACACGAGCATATTATTGTACTTTATTGCAAATAGAATCAAAAATCTCCTCGATAGTACCGATTCCATTAATTGATTCAAATTTGTGTTGAGATTTATAGTACTCAGCAACAGGTGCTGTTTTACTTAAATACTCTTGTATTCTCTTTTCTATAACTTCTGGATTTGCATCATCTGCTCGTCCAGAATCTTTACCTCTAAGCAATAATCGCTTCTTAAGCTCTTCGTGCTCAACAACAAGTGCAATCATTTTAGTGATTGATGCTCCTTTGGTAACAAGTAAAGCATCTAATGCTTCAGCCTGTGCTACAGTTCTTGGGAAACCATCGAAAATAAAGCCGTTGGCGTCTTTATTAGCATCTAATTTGTTGCTAATCATTCCGATGACAACTTCATCAGGAACAAGAACTCCTTGGTCCATCAGCTTTTTTGCTTCTAACCCAAGACTTGTACCATTCGTGATTTCATTTCTAAGAATATCACCAGTTGATAAATGCACTAACTGATACTTACTGATCAGCTTTTCTGATTGTGTTCCTTTGCCTGCTCCTGGAGGGCCGAAAAGTACTAGGTTTAACATATTGAACAATTTTGGTTAAACAAAAAAAGCCCGAAAATTTTTCGGGCTTCGTGGACTCGTAGGGATTCGAACCCCAAACCTCCTGATCCGTAGTCAGGTGCTCTATCCAATTGAGCTACGGGTCCATCATTATTTCAATTCCTAAGAAAACTAACTCTTAAGGGCTGCAAATATAGACAAAATTTGCAAATGTGCAAATGCGTAGATGAGCAAATGGATTATTTTCATCTGCATATCTGCACATTTACGCATCTGCACATTTACTAAGCTACTGCTTGCTCAATCTTACCAAAATCAGGTAAATCACCTGCAGATTCTAATACTTCTGCGTAAGCAACCTTGCCTTCTTCGTCGATAACAAAAGCAGCTCTTTTAGAAACTCCTTTCATGTTTAAAATCCAATCTTCATAGAATGCTCCATAAGAGCGTGATACTTCTTTATTGAAGTCGGATAAAAGATCAAAATTGTAGTTCTCTACTTCTTTAAATTTAGCTTGAGTGAAAATAGAATCTACAGAAATACCTAAAACCACTGCATTTAGGTTCGTATAATAATTCAAGTTGTCACGCATAGTACATAATTGTGTTGTACAAACACCAGTAAATGCTTGTGGAAAGAAATGAATGATCACTTTCTTGCCTTTGAGGTCTGATAATTTAACTTCTTTCTTTTCAGTATTATATAAACTGAAATCGGGTGCCATTTGGCCTACAGTAATGCTCATATTTATTTATTTTTTTAGGTGTAACCTTTAATTTATATTAATTGTTTTTGTACTACCGCTAATCCTTCTTCAAAACTATGGGGAGCATACCCCAATTCATGTATTGCTTTGTCGAGTACAAAACCGGTTTTCGGCGGACGAGCAGCTGCTTGGTTTAGCGTACTTGAGTCTGTTTCTTCGATAATAGAATCATCTAATTTGAAAAACTTAGCAATTCTTCTAACCATTTCAATCACACTCATATAATCCTTACCTGAAATATGAAAAATTCCTTGGGCTCTCTTTTCGATTGCTAAGATACAAGCCTTAGCTAAGTCCTCTGCTAATGTTGGCATTCGGTATTGGTCATTTACCACTTTAATCGGGCTGCCTTTCTCTAATGCTCCTTTAGCCCAAAGTACAATGTTTGAACGACTCATCGCTGCAGCAACACCGTAGACTATGATGGTTCTTAATATAGAGTAATTAATGTTCGAGGCTAATAACAATAATTCCGCATCGTTTTTTGAATGACCATATAAACTTAATGGGTTTGGTGCATCAGTTTCTTTATAGGGTCCAGTAGTACCATCGAATATAAAATCAGTTGATAAATGAACTAGATAAAAGGGATGTTGGTTTGCTAATTTTATTAAATGAGCAACTGAGTCCACATTTAATTTCTGACATGCTTCTTTTTCAGATTCACATTGATCAACATTAGTCATGGCTGCCGTATGAATAACAGCATAAGGCTGGTACTTTACAATTAAGCGCTCGATATCTGTATAGTCAGTAACGTCTAATTGCTCGTATGTATAACCTTCAGTTTCTGGGTATCTATTTTCACCTTTGGAGCTTGCAATTAATTCGTAATCTGAATGATAGCGAAGCATGTCGGTAAGTTTTTGACCAAGCAACCCGTTACTCCCTGTAACCAATATTTTTTTCGACATAAGTTGGTATTAATATTTGCACCGAAAATAAGAAAAGGTTTTATAAACTAATGAATCTTATCTATATTCGCACATCTTATTATTTTATAAACAAACATTATGAAAATCACTGTCGTAGGTGCTGGTGCAGTAGGTGCAACTTGTGCCGACAATATCGCTCGAAAAGAGCTTGCTCAAGAACTAGTTTTAGTTGACATCAAAGAAGGTTTTGCCGAAGGTAAAGCTATGGATATGATGCAAACTGCTGCTTTATTAGGATTTGATACGAAAATAGTTGGAAGTACAAACGATTATACGAAAACTGCTGGAACTGATGTAGCTGTTATTACTTCAGGTATTCCACGTAAACCAGGTATGACGCGTGAAGAATTAATCGGAATTAACGCAGGGATTGTAAAAGGAGTAACTGAAAACATTTTGAAGTATTCTCCAAATGCAATTATTGTAGTAATTTCAAACCCAATGGATACAATGACTTACTTAGCATTGAAATCAAGTGGTATTCCAAAAAATAGAATTATAGGTATGGGTGGTATTTTAGATAGCGCTCGTTTTAAATATTATTTATCTCAACAATTAAATTGCTCATCTAACGATTTACACGGTGTTGTAATCGGTGGTCATGGTGATACTACAATGATTCCATTAACACGTTTAGCACATGTAAATGGATTAGCAGTTTCTAACTTAATGGATGCAGATGCTTTGAAAAAAGTTGCTGCTGATACAATGGTTGGTGGTGCTACCTTAACAGGGTTATTAGGAACGTCAGCTTGGTATGCTCCAGGTGCAGCAGGTGCTGCATTGGTAGAAGCTATCATACGCGATGAAAAGAAATTATTCCCTTGTTGTGTTGCCTTAGATGGTGAATACGGACAATCAGATATTTGTATGGGTGTACCAGTAGTTATTGGTAAAAATGGTTGGGAAAAAATCGTGGATTACAAATTAAATGATGAAGAACAAGCAATGTTCAATAAGAGTGCAGATGCAGTGAGAAACATGAATAATGTTTTAGCAGAAATGAACCTTATTTAAACAATATTTTATTTTAACTTTATAAAGGCATTGATTTATCAATGCCTTTATTGTTTTATGTCAACACAACAAGCTATCCCTTTCGAAATTTTACATCTCAATGATGAAGGCTATCATTTAAAAATTGTGGCAAGCATTAACGATGTTCAGCTTTCTCTAATTTTAGATACTGGGGCTTCTCAAACTGCATTCGATACAGATTATATACGAGACCACTTTGATGAATTGTCAATAACGCCAGGCGAACAAATCTCCGCTGGATTAGGAACCAATACTATGGAAAGTTTCGAATGTATTGTCGATACATTTAAAATGGGTAACTTAACCTTAAGGAATTACAAGGCTGCATTGTTAGACTTATCACATGTAAATTCAGCGTATAAAAAGTTGAACATAAATCCCATTCAAGGAGTTTTAGGTAACGATATTTTGTTGAAGTATGAAGCCTTGATCGATTATAAAAATAAACAAGTTTGGCTAAGCAAATATGAGTTGTGAGTTGTAGGTTGGTCGGAGTGAGGACACTCCGACCAACGAATTTCGACCAACGAATTTTAAATTAAGAATTATGAGAAATAAACTACTACTATTTTCTATTTTCGTTTTACTATTCTCTTCTTGTAAAGTAGGGCGATTTTTCATTTATAATTTTGCTGATATTAACGATCACAAGAAATTTCCATCTAGAGAATTAGTGTCTTCAAGGACACCATTCCAATTCATTGACGGGAAAAACAAAATCGCTGAACCTGTATTAAATACTACTGCTGGCGTACTTTCTCTTAATCAACTAAATGAAAAGCATAAAACGGTAGCTTTTTTAATTATTAGAAATGACAGCTTATTGTTTGAACAATATTATAATGGGTATTCGCATGAACGAGTAGTGCCATCGTTCTCTGTTGCCAAGTCATTTACATCAGCATTAATTGGTTGTGCAATTGATGATGGATTGATAAAATCGGTGAATGAACCTATTACAAATTACATCCCAGAATTAAAGAAAAATGGTTTTGATAAAGTCACTATTCGTCACGTATTATTAATGACTTCTGGATTGAAATTTAACGAAAGTTATTACAACCCATTTGGTGATGCTGCTACATTTTATTACGGAAGAAAATTGCGAAAATCGATTGCGAAAATGAAATTAGAAACCGAACCTGGAACCGAATTCGAGTACCAAAGTGGGAACACTCAATTGCTCGGATTAATTTTAGAACGAGCATTAAAAACAAAAACCGTTACTCAGTATTTACAAGAAAAAATATGGACTCCATTGCAAATGGAGACTCCTGCAAGTTGGAGTATTGATAAGAAGAAAGAGGGTTTAGAAAAAACGTTTTGTTGTATAAATGCTTCGGCAATTGACTTTGCAAAATTCGGCAGGCTCTATTTAAATAAAGGGAATTGGGACGGGCAACAACTGATTTCAAAAGATTGGGTGCAAGAATCAACTAAGTTAGATACGACAGATGGTAGTGTGCCATATTATCAATACCAATGGTGGTCGGCACGACCGGGAGAAGATTTTTTTGCTGAAGGAATATTAGGTCAGTTTATTTATGTGTATCCAAAAAAGAATCTAATTATTGTACGTTTAGGTTCATCGTATGATAATGTAAATTGGAGACGAGTATTTGTAAAGTTATCGGAGCAACTTTAAAAAGTGAGAAATAAAAAAACCGTTTAGGAATCCTAAACGGTTTTTTTATTTCTAAATTCTAAATTCTAAATTCTAAATTCTAAATTCTAAATTCTAAATTCTAAATTTGTTATACGTCAATACGAGCATACTTTGCATTTTTCTCAATAAATTCTCTACGAGGAGCTACTTCGTCGCCCATTAGCATAGAGAAAATATGATCGCATTCAGCTGCATTTTCTATGGTTACTTGGCGTAACGTACGAGACTCAGGATTCATGGTAGTTACCCATAATTGTTCTGCGTTCATCTCTCCCAAACCTTTATAACGTTGAATGTTTACACTATCTTCTTTACCTGAACCTTTTAATCGTTGAACAGCAATGTCACGTTGATTATCATCCCATGCATATTCTTGTTCTTTACCTTTTTTCACTAAGTAAAGTGGAGGAGTAGCAATGTAAATATATCCTGATTCAATTAATTCTTTCATATAGCGGAAGAAGAAAGTTAGGATCAATGTAGTGATATGTGATCCGTCAATATCAGCATCCGTCATGATGATAATTTTATGATATCTAAGCTTAACAACATTCAATGCTTTATGATCGTCGACAGTTCCGATACTTACACCCATAGCGGTGAAGATGTTCTTGATCTCGTCGTTATCATAAATTTTATGTTCCATTGCTTTTTCTACGTTTAAGATTTTACCCTTAAGAGGTAGAATAGCTTGGAAAGCTCTATTTCTTCCTTGTTTTGCAGTACCACCCGCAGAATCACCCTCGACAAGGTATAATTCGCATAATGCTGGATCTGATTCAGAACAATCGGAAAGTTTACCTGGCAAACCTGAGCCAGTTAATACATTTTTACGTTGTACTAATTCTCTTGCTTTACGAGCAGCGTTACGAGCTGTAGCAGCTAAAATTACTTTCGAAACGATCATCTTCGCTTCACGAGGATTTTCTTCTAGGTAGATATTTAGAATTTCACCTACGGCTTGATCAACCGCACCTGTAACTTCGTTATTTCCTAACTTCGTTTTTGTTTGTCCTTCGAATTGTGGCTCTTGTACTTTAACTGAAATTACTGCTGTTAATCCTTCACGGAAGTCATCACCTGTAATCTCAATTTTTAAATTTTTTAACAAACCAGATTTCTCTGCGTAAGCTTTTAAGGTACGAGTTAAGCCTCTACGGAAACCAGCTACGTGAGTACCACCTTCTATGGTGTTAATATTATTTACGTATGAGTGTACGTTTTCATTATAAGTACTATTGTATTGAAGAGCAAGTTCAACAGGAATACCTCCTTTGTTTCCGTCTAAATAAATAGGCTCAGGAATTAAAGGTTCGCGAGTCCCGTCTAAATATTTCACAAACTCTTTTAATCCACCTTCAGAGTGAAAATTCTCTGTAATAAATACTCCATTGTCGTCTTTTTCACGCTCATCAGTTAAAGAAAGTCTAATTCCTTTGTTCAAATAAGCTAACTCTCTTAAACGAGCAGCAAGGGTATCAAACTTAAATTCTGTAGTTTGAGTGAAAATAGTATCATCTGGTTTAAAGGTGATAATTGTACCTCGTTCAGTAGTAGTACCTATTTCTTTTACATCATATTGAGGTTTACCTTGTACGTATTCTTGAATGAATACCTTACCATCTTTATAAACTTCAGCCTTTAACGCAATAGAAAGAGCGTTCACGCAACTTACCCCCACACCGTGTAAACCACCAGATACTTTATAAGAATCTTTATCGAATTTACCACCGGCGTGTAATACCGTCATAACTACCTCTAAAGCTGATTTTTTCTCTTTAGGGTGCATATCGGTAGGAATACCACGACCATTATCTTTAACTTTTATGGAGTTGTCTTCTAAAATTGTAACATTGATATCACTACAATGCCCTGCTAATGCTTCGTCAATTGAGTTATCAACAACCTCATAAACAAGGTGGTGTAACCCTTTTACTCCTGTATCACCAATGTACATCGCCGGACGTTTACGAACGGCTTCTAAACCTTCAAGAACTTGGATATTATCCGCTGAATAATTCGATTTGTCAATTATTTCCTCTGTCATATACTTTAATTTCGCGCTAGCTTCAAAGATACCTTTTTAAGAGGGCAAAGCCTTAAAAAAAGAGCTCGAAAAATCATATTTTTTTCAACATTCTGTTAAGTATTTGTGTACTTTTGTCGCATTATGAAAGTATCTCAAAACAAAGTAGTTTCCTTAACCTATGAGTTAAGCGTAAATGATGGTGGAGAAGTGTTATTAGTAGAACGCGTAACTCCAGAGCAACCATTCGTATACTTACACGGTATGAGCGGATTGCCAGAAAAATTTGAATTAGCCCTTGAAAATTTAGAGCATGGAGCAAATTTCGAATTTGTATTATCGAAAGAAGAAAGTGGTTACGGCGAATTCGACGAAACTGCCATTGTTGAACTACCTAAATCGGTATTTTTTGTTGATGGAATATTCGACGAAGAAGTTATAGCAAAAGGAGCTTTTATTCCTATGAGCGACCAAGAAGGCAATAAAATGCAAGGTTTAGTGGTAGATGTTAATGATGATTTTGTGAAAATGGATTTTAACCATCCTCTAGCAGGTAAAGATTTAATGTTCGCTGGTTCAGTTCACGCCATTCGTGAAGCTTCAGATGAAGAATTAGATCATGGTCATGTTCATGGCGAAGGTGGACACCACCACGAATAACTAGTAGCTGGTAACTAGCGACTAGTAACTAGTTGTTTTTACTAGTCACCAGTCACTAGTCACCAGTCACCAAGCACAAATATTTCAAGTCTCAAATCCCATCATATCTAATGAAACAAAGCAACCTTATCTTCAATGTAATTATCGCTATTGCTGTAGTAGTATTATATATTCTACATTTCACGTCAAGTTCTACAAGCCCAGTATTTGCTGGTGCTTCAGATAGTACGCGTGTAGTTGATGCAACAGCGCAAACGGTTTATGTAAATGGTGATTCGTTATTAGAGAATTACGAGTATTTCAAAAAAGCTAAAAAAGATTTTGAGACTAAGACAGCACTTACTGAAAATGAAATAACAGCAAAAAGAACTACACTTGAACGTGAATTTGCTAATTATCAACAAACTGGTGCAAGTTTATCTACTGATCAACGTGCTAAAATTGAAGAAGTACTCATGCGAAAAGAGCAAGAGCTACGTGCCTTCAGTGAAAATGCAGCTGCGAAACTTCAAGAAGAGCAGGTGAAATTCAATGAGAAGTTATTCGATAAAGTATCAGATTACCTTAAATCACATACTAAAGGTAAGAGCTATAAAATTGTAATGAATTATACTAAAGGTACTGGTATTTTATATGCTAGCGATAGTTTAGATATTACTACTGAGGTTTTGAAAGGCTTGAATGAGCAATACAAGAAGGAGAATTAAGAATTAAGAATTAGGAATTAGGAATTGAAATTTAGTTATTAGGTTATTAGGTTGACTTAGTTCAAAAAAATAAATCTTACCCATTACCCATTAATGCATACTGATCACGAAGCTTTTATGCGTGAAGCCATTAGGCTTTCAATAGAAAATGTAGTTACCAAAAAAGGTGGCCCTTTTGCTTGCGTGATTGTAAAAAATGGTGAAATAGTAGCTTCAGGAACTAATCAGGTAACTTCTTCAAATGATCCTACAGCGCATGCTGAAATAGTAGCCATTCGTAATGCTTGCTCATCGTTAGGGAGTTTTCAATTAGATGATTGTGATATTTATACCAGTTGTGAGCCTTGCCCAATGTGCCTTTCAGCTATTTATTGGTCCCGAGCTCGTCATATCTATTTTGCAAATACAAAATCAGACGCCGCAAAAATCAATTTCGACGATCAATTTATTTATGATGAGATTTTGAAAGACTTAAGCGAACGAAAAATTCCTATGGCTCAAGTATTAAGGGAAGAAGCAATACAAGCTTTTGAGCTGTGGTATAAATTAGACGGAAATATTCAATATTGATATTATTACTAACTGATTTTTAGTTTGTTGTAAATATTTTTTAGAAAAATCCTTGATTTTTCTCTACGTAGTTTTACGTAGAGAAAAAAAATGAAAATTACGTAGTTTTACGTATTTACAATGAACTAAATCCTTCTCACCTTAGTGGAAAGATTTAGCCATGAAAAAAAGTAAAAAGACAATTGAGAATAATAACGCTGAGCTCTCCAATTCAGAAGGTATTATCGGAATGTTAATCGATTTACACACTTTCCCTTTAGAAAGTGATGAGGATCTTGCTGAAAAAAAGAAAATAGTAACTGAAATTCAGGAAAACTTAAACACAACTAAAAAATAATTACACAATAAGCTCTAAATAAATTTACCATGACAATCATTATTACGTTCCTCATCCTTTTAAACATCGCTTTAGTTCTCGCATTGAGAAAGTCTAAAGGCCAGATGTAAAAAAATCACTCTAAACGTTAAGCCAGTCGTTACGATTGGCTTTTTTTATGCCCTAAGGTTTCCTTAAACACTCTTTTTTCTAATAAATGCGAAAATAAACACGCTATAGGCATGTTGATAACTTTTTGTGGTAGAAAGTGGTAAAAAGTGGTAAGATTTGATAATTTTACACTAGAAAAAGAAGCCAAAAGTAGAAATGACACAGTTTTTAGGAGAATTTGAATGCAAGCTAGATCCCAAAGGAAGGGTAATGCTTCCTGCTGGATTGAAAAAGCAGCTTTCGCCCGAAGCTCAAGATCGTTTCGTTATTAATCGTGGCTTCGAGAAGTGTTTAGTCATGTATCCTTTAAACGAATGGAAAATCATTAGTGAAGAGGTAAATGGATTAAATCTTTATTCTAAAAAGAACAGAGAATTCGCTCGTTATTTTTTCCGTGGTGCTTCCGAATTATCGTTAGATGCTACAAGTCGTTTATTACTTCCAAAATCTTTATTGGAATATGCTTCAATAGAAAAAGATGTAGTGCTATTCGCTTACTCTAATCGAATTGAAGTTTGGTCGAAAGCAAACTACGATACTATGTTAGGCGACGAGCCTGAAGACTTTGCAAGTTTAGCAGAGGAAGTAATGGCAAAAAATAAATCTAACGCGAATGACTAGCTATCATCAACCGGTGATGCTTAACGAATGTTTAGAAGGCTTAAACATTCAGAAAAATGGAATTTATGTAGACGTCACCTTTGGTGGAGGTGGACATTCAAATGCAATATTAGAACAACTTGGTCCGGAAGGTAAGTTAATTGGTTTTGATCAAGATCCTGATGCTCGAAAAAATATTCCTAATGATGATCGTTTTATTTTTTTAGATCAAAATTTTCAATTTCTAAAAAACCAGTTGAGGTTTTTAGGAATTCAAAAAGTAGATGGAATACTAGCAGACTTGGGCGTTTCATCGCATCAGTTTGATGCAGCCGATAGAGGATTCTCTATACGTTTTGATGCAACACTTGATATGCGTATGGATCAGTCGAGAGAAAAAGATGCGAAGTATATACTTAACCATTATGCTGAAGAAGATTTGCATAAGATTTTCGGAATGTACGGTGAAGTTCATAATGCTAGAAGTTTAGCAGCATTAATATCTAAAGCACGAGTAATTCAACCTATCGAAACGGTAACAAGCTTCAAAGAGCTTATTCGTCCGATGGTAAAGCGTGGTAAAGAGAATCAATATTATGCTCAAGTATTTCAAGCCTTGCGTATAGAAGTGAACGAAGAGCTTGAGGTATTAAAAGATTTTTTAGTGCAAAGTGCTGAAGTTCTTAAACCAGGAGGAAGGTTGGTCGTGATGTCTTATCATTCTTTAGAAGATAGGCTTGTGAAGAATTTTATACAAAAAGGAAAATTCTCTGGTGAAGTTGAAAAAGATCTTTATGGTAATTCATTCACACCATTAAAAGCTATTACACGCAAAACTGTAGTAGCAACAGAAGAAGAAGTGAAAATTAATAATAGAGCACGTAGTGCAAAACTTAGAATAGCAGAAAAAGTAGATGAATAAGTTTAAAGATAATGTTGATGTGGAAAGCATCCCTGAAATAACGACTCCAGTGGAGAACGTTGTGGAAGAGAAGCCTGAAGCTCCTGCAAAACCAACAGCCTTAGGAATTTGGATTGCACAAAACTTATCTAAAGAGTCTGCAGTGAATTTAATGCCTTTTTTATTTTTCTTAACTGTACTAGGCATGCTTTACATAGCAAACAAAAATTACTCTGAAAAAAATATTCGTCAGATCGAAAAAATAAATAAGGAATTAAAAGAATTAAAGTGGGAGCACTTAACCGCAAAATCTGAACTCGTTTCAAAAAGTAAGCAAAGTGAAGTTGCGAAAATGACAAAGTCATTCGGATTGAATGAAGCGGTAGTACCACCGATAAAAATAGCAGTAAAATAAAATGGGGATTCGTAAAGACATCATTCTTCGTGTATACTTTACATTTCTGCTACTAGCATTAGTGGCTATTGCAATTTTTTCGCGTGCAATTCAAATTCAATTCGTAGAAGGTGAGCAATGGAAGAGAATGAGCGATAGCTTAACCACTGATTATATTGATGTGGAAGCGGGTCGTGGTAATATCTATTCCTCTGATGGTAGTTTATTGGCAACCTCATTACCTGAATATGAATTACGTATGGATCTCATGACAGAGACCTTAACAAAAGAAATTTTTAATGAAAATGTAGATTCATTGGCAATATGTTTAGCGAATTTATTTAAAGATAAAACGGCTAATGAGTACGAGCATCGTTTAATGCAAGCTCGTAAAAACAAGGAGCGTTATTTTTTAATCAAACGCGTTGTAAACTACCCTCAATTAAAAGCAGTAAAACAATTTCCAATTTTTAAAATGGGGAAAAATAAAGGTGGTTTATTAGTCATTCAAAAAGATAAACGCATACAACCCTTTAAACAATTAGCTTCTAGAACTATTGGTTACAAAGTAAATGGTGTTCAACCTGTAGGTTTAGAAGGAGCATTTGATACCGACTTAGGTGGAACAACCGGCAAACGTTTAGTGCAAAGAATTTCAGGTGGTATTTGGATGCCAATAAATGAGGAAGATGAAATCGCTCCTAAAGATGGTTATGATATTTATACAACGATTGATGTAAATATTCAAGACGTTGCACAAAATGCATTGAACGAACAATTGGTAAAACACAATGCGGATCATGGTTGTGTGATTTTGATGGAAGTAGCTACTGGCGAAATAAAGGCTATAGCAAACCTCACCAGAATTGAAGAAGGTGTTTATCAAGAAAAATATAATTATGCTATTGGTGAAGCAATGGAACCTGGTTCTACTTTCAAGTTAGCAACTTACATGGCTGCTTTAGAGGATGGAATTTTCAAACCATCAGATACAGTAGATACCGACGGTGGTAAATTTAGATTGTACAGTTCTACGTTAAGTGATTCTCACGAAGGTGGCTACGGTAGAATTCCAATGTTAAAAGCGTTTGAGCTTTCATCGAACGTAGCTATAGCGAAGAAAATACATTTTGGGTACAAGGCAAATCCTGAGAAATTCACTGATCATTTAAAAGCATTTGGTATAGGTGAACCTATTGGATTACAAATACCAGGAACTCCTAAGCCTAGAGTTAAAGACCCAAGCTCATCTGATTGGAGTGGTTTGAGCTTATCTCGTTTAGCAATTGGTTATGAAATCAGCATGACACCCTTACAAACATTACTGTTATATAATGCAGTAGCTAATAAAGGGAAATTCATTTCACCAATTATTGTAAAAGAAAAAAGAAGTTTAGGTGAAGTAGTCGAAACTTATACTGCAAAAGTTATCCGTAAAAAAATATGTTCTGATGAAACCTTAGCCATGCTTCGCATGATGATGGAAGGTGTAGTAAAACAAGGTACCGCAAAAAACTTAAGTACTACTGTTTATCCAATTGCAGGTAAAACAGGTACGGCACAAGTCGCACAAGGTAAAGCTGGATATAAGAGTGGTAAGAAAACATATCAAGCGTCTTTCTGTGGATATTTTCCAGCAGATAATCCTAAATACTCAATGATTGTTGTAGTGATAGACCCTTCGCATGCTGGATATTATGGAAACGTAGTGGCTGGTCCGGTATTTAAAAACATTGCAGACAAAGTGTATTCAACACGTTTGGATATGCACAAAGATATTGCAGTGATTTATGCTCAACAACCAAATGATGTTCCTGTATCTAAATCAGGTGCAAAAAACAAAACGATTGATGCGTACGACAGACTTGGTGTAAAAGCGATTATACCAAATGATGCAGAGTGGGTAGAGGTAAGTAAAGAAAAACAAAAATTAGCGTTTCAAACTAAAGAAACTGCAGAAGGAATTGTTCCAAACGTAATGGGAATGGGTCTTGTAGACGCTGTCTATTTATTAGAAAATGCAGGATTAAAAACTCGTGCAAATGGAAGTGGTAAAGTAATACAACAATCATTGGCATCAGGTCAAGCCATTCGTAAAGGGTCTAGTATTTTATTAGAATTAAAATAGTGAAAAAGTTAGTCGACATATTACAAGGAGTGAATTTTAACACACAGGGAGAAATTGCTGATGTTAATGTAAAATCCATTTGTTTCGATTCACGAAAAGTAGAAACAGATTCGATGTTTGTGGCTACGCGCGGAACTGTTTCTGATGGACACGAGTTCATGGAAAGTGCAGCAATTAAAGGTGCGAGTGTTATTGTATGTGAAGAACTTCCAGCAAATACTTATCCTAATGTTACTTATATACTCGTAGATAATAGTAGTAGAGCAATGGGTATTATTGCCGCGAACTTTTATAATCACCCATCTAAAAAAATAAAACTTGTAGGAATTACAGGTACCAACGGTAAAACAACTATCGCTACCTTATTATTTAAATTGTTCATGCAATTAGGTAATAATGTAGGATTGATATCTACTGTAGAAAATAAAATTAACGACGAAATAATTCCATCAACACATACAACTCCTGATGCGATAAGTATCAATGAGCTATTAATTAAAATGATTGAGAAGGGTTGTGACTATTGCTTCATGGAAGTTAGTTCACATGCAACTATTCAAGAACGTATTGCAGGTTTATCTTTTACTGGTGGTGTGTTTAGTAATATAACACATGATCATTTAGATTTCCATAAAACATTTGACGAATACATTAAAGCGAAAAAATATTTCTTCGACCAATTGCCTAAATCGGCATTTGCATTAACCAATGCTGATGATAAGAGAGGGAATGTAATGTTGCAAAATACAGATGCATATAAAAAGTCGTATGCTTTACAAACAATGGCCGACTTTAAAGGTAAAATCATAGAAAATCAATTCTCAGGATTACTAATAAACATTGATAACCTAGAGGTTTGGTTTAAAATGATTGGCAGTTTTAATGCTTATAACATTTTAGCAGTTTATGGTACAGCAATTTTATTAGAGCAAGATAAAATGAAAGTGCTAACCATTTTATCAGCACTCGATGGCGCTGAAGGAAGATTCGAGTATATCGTTTCTGCAAACGGAACCATTGGTGTAGTTGATTATGCTCATACGCCTGATGCGCTTAAAAATGTATTGCAAACTATTCAGAATATTAGAACAGGTAATGAGAAAATAATATCGATTGTAGGTTGTGGTGGTGATCGTGATAAAACTAAACGCCCAATTATGGCTGAAGTAGCCTGCAAGCTTAGTAATAAGGTTATTCTTACATCAGATAATCCTAGAACCGAAGATGCAACGACTATCATCAAAGAAATGGAAGTAGGTGTGAGCATCACGAACCGTGCGAAAACATTAAGTATTGTTGATCGTAAGGAAGCTATTAAAACAGCTTGCCATTTAGCACAAGCTGGAGATATCATTTTACTTGCAGGGAAAGGGCATGAAAAATATCAAGACATCGCAGGAGTTAAATACCCATTCGATGATAAGAAAATATTGAAAGAGCAATTTGATTTATTAGATAACACCCCAAAAAAATAAGCTATGTTATACTACTTATTTACCTACTTAGATAAACACTTTGATTTCCCTGGAGCTGGGGTATTTCAATACATTACTTTTCGTACAACAATGGCGGTTATTGTATCCTTAGTAATTTCATTACTAATGGGTAAAACCTTAATTGCTTATTTACATCGTAAACAAGTTGGTGAAACTATTCGCGACTTAGGTTTAGACGGACAGAAGGAAAAACAAGGTACTCCAACTATGGGAGGCTTAATTATTTTAGCAGCAATATTAATTCCAACCTTATTATTTGCTAAACTGAATAATGTATATATCATCCTAATGATTATTACCACAGTATGGATGGGAGCTATTGGTTTTATTGATGATTACATCAAAGTATTTAAGAAAAACAAAGAAGGTTTAGCTGGTCGTTTTAAAATTGTTGGTCAGGTTGGTTTGGGATTAATTGTTGGTTATACCATGTTTTTTCATCCTTCAATAGTAGTAAAAGAAAAAATACCAGCAAGTGTTGCAGGTTTATCTCAATATCAAACATTCGACGAATCGAATTCGCATAGTAAGTTTCAAATGTCGAAAGAAATGAAGTCGACTAAAACGAATGTTCCATTCTATAAAAACAATGAATTTGATTATGCGAAATTGTTAAAATTCATTGGTGATGATTATGAGAAATATGCTTTCTGGATATTTATACCAATTGTAATTATCATTATCACGGCAGTTTCTAATGGAGCGAATATAACTGATGGTATTGACGGCTTAGCCACGGGAACCTCAGCAATTATTGGGGCTACGCTCGGTGTATTAGCATACGTTTCGGGTAACATGGTGTTCGCCGATTACTTAAATATAATGTACATCCCAAATTCTGGTGAACTTGTAATTTTTGCGGGAGCATTTATTGGAGCTTGTATTGGATTTTTATGGTACAATGCTTACCCCGCTCAAGTGTTCATGGGTGATACAGGAAGTTTAGCTATAGGTGGTATCATCGCTTCATACGCCATCATGATTCGTAAAGAACTTTTGATTCCAATTTTGTGCGGAATCTTTTTAGTAGAAAATGTTTCAGTGATTTTACAAGTAGGATATTTTAAATACACAAAGAAAAGATATGGTGAGGGTAGAAGAATATTTAAAATGTCGCCTTTGCATCATCACTATCAAAAATCAGGATACTCTGAACCAAAAATTGTAACACGTTTTTGGATTATCGGAATTATACTGGCGGTAGTAACGATTGTAACTCTCAAATTAAGATAATATTCACGAGCACACGAGCACACGAACATATGAGCACACGAATTGTAATACTTGGAGGAGGGGAGAGTGGAACAGGAGCTGCGGTGCTAGCAAAGCGTCAAGGGTTCGATGTGTTCTTATCTGACGCAGGTACGCTAAAAGATAGTTATCAGAAAATATTAAATGATGAAGGAATTGCATGGGAACACGGCATGCATACTGAAGAAAATATTTTTAATGCTACGGAAGTAATTAAAAGTCCGGGCATCCCGGAGAATGCTCCATTAGTGAAATTACTAAGAAAACAAGGGACTCCCATCATTTCTGAAATAGAATTTGCAGCACGCTTTACTAATGCAAAATTGATTTGCATTACAGGTACTAATGGCAAAACAACTACTACACTTTTAACCTATCACTTATTAAAAAAGGCAGGCTTAAATGTTGGGTTAGCTGGTAATATCGGACAAAGTTTTGCTTACCAGGTAGCGACAGAAAATTTCGATTACTATGTTCTAGAACTAAGCAGTTTTATGTTAGATGATATGTATGAGTTTAAAGCAGACATTGCAATTCTAACCAATATTACTCCAGATCATTTAGATCGTTACGATTATAAAATAGAAAACTATGTGGACTCTAAATTCAGAGTATCACAAAACCAAACGAAAAGCGATTACTTCATTTATTGTATAGATGATGAAGAAACGATGAATGGCTTGAAACGCCATAAAATACAAGCAACAATGCTTCCATTTAGTATTCAACAACATGTTGAAGAAGGAGCATACTTAGAAGGAAATACATTTTACATTAACACACTAAATCATACATTCAACATGACTATTCAAGAACTTGCTTTACAAGGGAAACACAACTTGTACAATTCGATGGCTTCTGGTATTGCTGCTAAACTATTAGAGATTCGCAGCGAATCGATGAAAGAAAGCTTCTCCGATTTTAAAAATGTAGAACATCGTCTTGAGCACGTCGCTCGTATACAGGATATCGAATTTATAAACGATAGCAAGGCAACCAATGTGAATTCTGCTTGGTATGCATTGGAGAGTGTGACTACTCCAATTGTATGGATTGCTGGCGGAGTTGACAAAGGAAATGATTACACTATCCTTAAAAATTTAGTAAAAGATAAAGTTCGTGCAATTGTTTGTTTAGGAACAGACAATGGTAAAATACACGAAGCATTTGATGATTGTGTAGACATCATTGTGAATACCAATTCTGCAGCTGAAGCAGCTCAAGTGAGTTTCCATTTAGCGAAAAAAGGAGATACTGTGTTACTATCTCCAGCATGTGCGAGCTTCGATTTGTTTAAGAATTACGAAGACAGAGGTGATCAATTTAAAGCAGCAGTAAAAGAATTGTAATATCATGAATTGGATATTCAGTAAAACAAAAGGCGACATTTGGATTTGGCTAGTAGTAGCCTTCCTTTCCTTGATTTCATTATTAGCAGTGTACAGTTCTACTGGAACATTAGCTTATAAGTTTCAATCGGGGAATACTGAATATTATTTATTCAAGCATTTATCTTTAATGATTGTGGGCTTAGTGTTAATGTGGTTAGCTCATCTGCTTGATTATCGTTATTACTCTAGAATTTCTCAAATATTAATTTTCATATCGATACCACTATTGTTGTATACATTATTGTTCGGTAGTGAAATCAATCAAGCTAGTCGTTGGATATCGATTCCCTTTACTGGGCAAACGTTCCAGACTTCCGATTTAGCGAAGTTAGCTTTGATTATGTACTTAGCTCGTGAGTTATCACGTAGACAAGAGAATATTAAAGATTTCAAAAAATCATTCGTGCCAATTATACTTTCGGTTACATTTATAATTGGATTAATTGCACCAGCAAACTTCTCGACTGCACTTATGCTATTTGGAACAGCATCTTTAATCATGTTAATTGGTCGTGTAAGTTTTAAGCAAATTTCTTTGTCGGCAATTGCTGTTGGTTTAATACTTGTAATTGTTGTTTTTTTTGGTCCTCGTCGCGAAACCTACCGTTCGCGTATCAATACCTTTTTGAATCATGAACAAGTAGATGCTGATAAAAGTTATCAATCTGATCATGCGAAAATTGCCATTGCTACAGGTGGTATATTCGGTAAAGGTCCTGGAGGTAGTACAGAACAGAACTTTTTACCTCAAGCCTATTCCGATTTTATTTTCACCATTATAATAGAAGAATATGGATTAGTTGGAGGGGCTTTAGTAATTTTAGCCTACCTCTTTTTCTTATATCGATCAATAAGAATTATTACAAAAGCGCCGAAAGCATTTGGTGCTTTATTAGCCTGTGGGTTAAGTTTTAGTTTGGTTATACAAGCATTTGCGAACATGGCTGTGGCTGTAAACCTAATGCCTGTAACTGGTGTGCCGTTGCCATTAGTAAGTATGGGAGGAACATCAATATTATTTACCAGCATCGCTTTTGGAATCATACTTAGTGTAAGTAGAGATGTAGAAGAAATGCAACAAACAGAAAAAACAGATGAAGCCGCCTAGAATTATCATAAGTGGTGGAGGTACTGGAGGCCATGTATTTCCTGCGATTTCCATAGCGAATGCAATTCGTGCAAAACGTCCGGATGCAGAGTTTCTTTTTGTTGGTGCATTAGGTAAAATAGAAATGGAAAAAGTACCTCAAGCGGGGTATAAAATTATCGGATTAGATATCAAAGGACTTCAACGAAAACTAACATTTGATAATTTGAAATTTCCTTGGCGATTAATCAATAGTCTATTGAAATCATCAAAAATATTAAAAGAATTTAAGGCTGATGTTGCTGTTGGAGTTGGAGGTTATGCTTCTGGTCCATTGTTATACATGGCTTCAAAAAATAATATACCATACGTTATTCAAGAACAAAATTCTTATCCTGGTATTACCAATAAATTATTGGCTAAAAATGCCTCAAAAATATGTGTTGCTTATGATGGGATGAATCAGTTTTTTCCTCAAGAAAAACTGATGTATACAGGCAATCCCGTTCGTTCGGAGTTGCTAGAAATATCCGGGTTGAGAGAAAAAGGGTATGCTCATTTTGAATTAGACCCGAACAAGCCAACCATTTTTATCACGGGTGGAAGTTTAGGAGCACGTACTTTGAATGAAAGTGTTTTGAATTTTGTTGATGAAATAAATGCCTCAGAAGTCCAACTAATATGGCAAACTGGACGGTTTTACTATTCCACAATTGTTGAAAATGCTAGCCGTAAATTCCACGGTGGAGTCAAGATATTTGAGTTTATTAGTAGTATGGATATGGCATATGCTGTTGCCGACGTCATTATTGCGAGAGCAGGGGCTGGAACCATATCTGAATTGTGCTTAGTTGGTAAGCCAGTAATACTGGTTCCGTCGCCCAATGTGGCTGAGGATCACCAAACTAAGAATGCAATGGCATTAGTAAAACATGATGCTGCAGTGCTAGTAAAAGACAACATTGCAGTAAGAGAATTGATGCCAGTGGCATTAGAATTATTGAAAAATAAATCGCAGATGGAAGCACTTTCGGAAGCGATTAAAAAATTAGCAATGCCAAATGCTGCAGATATTATCGCAGTTGAGGTGTTAAAGTTGGTAAAAAGATAAAATGAGATTAGAACATATCCATAGAGTTTATTTGATTGGTATCGGGGGAATCGGTATGAGTGGCTTGGCTAGGTACTTCAACAAACGTGGATGTGTTGTTGCTGGATACGATCGTACATCAACTGTGTTGACTAAAGAATTGGAAGCAGAAGGAATATCAATTACCTATATTGATGATGCTGCAGAAATTCATCCAGATTTTTTAGTGCACGATCCGAATACACTCGTAATTTATACTCCAGCAATTCCAAAAGATAGTTTAATTTTTAATTATTTTTCGAACTACGATTTTATTTTACGTAAACGTTCGCAAGTTTTAGGAATTATTTCTGAAGGTTCATTTACGATTGCTGTTGCAGGTACACATGGCAAAACAACAACGTCATCGTTAATAGCACATTTGTTAAAAGATTCTGGATACGATTGCTCTGCATTTCTTGGTGGCATCGCTACGAATTATCAAAGTAATGTTTTATTTGGTGATAATAATGTGATGGTGGTAGAAGCAGATGAATTTGATCGTTCGTTTTTAACCCTACATCCCGATATCGCTATTGTTACTTCTATGGATGCCGATCACTTGGATATCTATGGAGATAAAAATCATATTGAAGAGTCGTTCAGATTATTTGCTTCGCAAGTAAAACGTACAGGTAAATTAATTTACAAATATCAATTGCCTATTAAGCGTGATGGAATTACGTACGGCATAAATTCTACAAGTGCAGAATACACTGCGCATAATATTCGAATTGTAAATGGAACATTCGTGTTTGATTTTAAAAATGGTTCGAAAGAAATTAGAGATATTGAATTAGGTATTGCAGGTTTTCATAATGTGGAGAATGCAACCGCTGCAATTATCGTTGGATTGCAATTAGGAATATCAGACGAAAAAATTAAAGCTGCTTTTAAAAACTTTAAAGGTGTTAAAAGAAGATTTGAATACATCGTTAAAAATGATGAGCAAGTGTATATCGATGATTATGCTCATCATCCAGAAGAGTTAAGAGCCTGTTTGAATTCTGTTCGTCAGTTATATCCGAATAGAAAACTAACAACCGTTTTTCAACCGCACTTGTATTCACGTACAAGAGATTTTGCGGATGGGTTTTCTGAAGTATTATCGAATAGTGATGAATTAATTTTATTAGATATCTATCCTGCAAGAGAACTTCCAATTTTAGGAGTAAGCTCGGAAATGATTTTAGACAATGTTGATTTAGTAAATAAAATGATGTGCTCGAAACAAAATTTAGTTTCATTGCTAGCATCAAAAAATATAGATGTGTTATTAACCGTTGGTGCTGGAGATATTGATACGTTAGTAGATCCTATCCGACAAATGTTGACTAAATGAAAAAGATCAACTGGAAACTCATTGGTATTGTTTCCTTGTGGGTCATTGGTGTAAGTGCAGTGATAACATCACTTGCGTTTACAGAAATTAGACAACAACGCGTTCTTTGTAAAAAAATAGAAATTAATATAAATCGTGATGATGAAAATTATTTCATCAATAAACAGGATGTATATAAAATTCTTTATTCGGCAGGTGATTCTTTAATTGGAACTAGAATTGAAAGAATACCAGTGAGTTTATTGGAGCGTTTAATACGTATGAATAAATACGTAGAAGATGCTGATGTGTTTATCGATATCAAAGGAAGACTTCAGGTAAACATTGAACAACGTAAACCAATGTTACGAATAATGAATAGTACAAACCAGAGTTTTTATATTGATGAAAAAGGAGGGAAGATGCCTTTATCATCATTATACACAGCGAATGTATTAATTGCGAATGGAAATATTGAGGAGCATTATGATGGAAAGAATGATAGTATTTCGAGTGTGTTATTGAAATCATTATTCTACTTAACAAATGTAATTCGTCATGATAAATTTTGGAATGCTCAGGTGGAGCAGATTTACATTGAACCCAATCAGGACATTGTATTAATTCCTCGTGTAGGCGAACATAAAATTATTTTCGGTGATACGAGTAATGCAATAGAAAAATTTGAAAACCTTTTGGTGTTTTACCAAAAAGCTTTACCAAAAGTTGGATGGCAAACATACCATACCATCAATGTAAAGTTTAAAGGACAATTGGTTTGTAGTAGAAGAGATAAAGCAGAATTACCTGTAATTAGTTTAAACGATAGTTTAATAAAAGCAGTGGATTCAGTAAGTATAAAAAAGAATTAAAAAAGTATTAAGGATATGGAAAATTCGGATATCGTAGTTGGATTAGACATTGGAACCACAAAGATTTGTGCTATTGTGGGAATGCGCACTGAGCATGGAAAGATTGAAGTGCTAGGAATGGGGAAAGCTGAATCGGCTGGTGTTTCCAGAGGTGTAGTAACCAACATTGAGAAAACAATTAAAGGGATAAAGTCGGCAATTGAAGAAGCAGCATTAAAATCAAATTGCGACATTTCTGAAGTCGTAGTTGGTATTGCTGGTCAACATATAAAAAGTTTACAACACCGTGGTATTATTGTAAGAAATTCTACCGAAGATGAAATCAATAGAAATGATGTAGATCGTTTGATTGAAGACATGTATCGTTTAGCGATGCCTCCAGGGGAAAAAATTATTCATGTATTACCACAAGAATTTACGGTAGATAATGAACAAGGAATTTTAGAACCTATCGGTATGTCGGGTATTCGTTTAGAAGCGAATTTCCACGTGATTACAGGACAAATAACTGCTGCAAATAATATCATCAAATGTATTGAGCGTGCAAATTTATTTGCTACCGATATGGTGCTTGAGCCTTTAGCATCTGCTGATGCAGTGTTGAGTGATGAAGAAAAAGAAGCAGGTGTAGTGTTGGTAGATATTGGTGGTGGTACATCTGATATTGCTATATTCTACGAAGGAATCATTCGTCATACAGCTGTTATCCCATTTGGTGGTAATAGTATTACGGAAGACATTCGTGAAGGTTGTGCGGTAATGAAAAATACTGCAGAAGCATTGAAAGTTAAATTTGGTTCTGCATTAGCAGATGAAAATAAAGATGAAGAAGTTATTTCTATTCAAGGATTAAAAGGTCGTGAGCCGAAAGAAGTTTCTGTGAAGAATTTAGCTTATATCATTCAAGCTCGTATGGAAGAAATTCTAGAGCAAGTGAAATACGAAATTCAAGCATCAGGTTTCGAAAAGAAAATTCGTGCAGGTGCTGGTATCGTAGTTACTGGTGGTGGTGCACAACTTAAGCACATCACACAATTAGTAGAATACATTACAGGTATTGATGCACGTATTGGTTATCCAAACGAACATTTAGCAAAAACTAATTTCGATGATATTAAAAGTCCAATGTATTCAACAGGTATCGGACTTGTAATAAAAGGATTGCAATACATTGAAATGCAACGTGAGAAAGCAATTCGTAATTCTAAAGGCATTACGGCTATCGACACTAAAGACAAACCAACTCCTAAAACAGAACGTGAGCAAAAGCAAGGGCGATCATTCTTAGAAGGGATCATCAAAAAAAGTGAACAGTTCTTTTTAAAGGATATTGAAAACATCGACGACAAAGGATTTACAAAATAAATCCTAATCAATAATTATTAAATCGTAAAACATAAAACTAAATAAGACATGAAATTCGAGATGCTGAAAGACAAATCATCAATTATCAAAGTAATTGGTGTTGGTGGTGGCGGTGGTAATGCTGTCAATCACATGTACAATCAAGGAATCGTAGGTGTAGATTTCATTATTTGTAATACAGATGCACAAGCATTGGAGTTAAGTCCAATCCCGAACAAAATACAATTAGGTGCTAGTCTTACCGAAGGTAGAGGAGCAGGTTCGATGCCAGAAGTAGGTATGAACTCAGCTATCGAATCTATTGATGATGTAAAAGAATTATTAGGTTCTACAACCAAAATGATTTTCATCACTGCAGGTATGGGTGGTGGTACAGGTACTGGTGCTAGTCCTATTATTGCGCAAGCTGCAAAAGAAATGGGAATATTAACAGTAGGTATTGTTACTACTCCATTTAATTTCGAAGGTAAACGCAGAAAAATTCAAGCAGAGGAAGGATTAGAAGCATTCAAAAAACATGTCGATACATTACTAGTTATTTCGAACGATAAACTTCGTGAGATGTATGGAAACTTAACACTTTCTAATGCATTTGCTGAAGCAGATAATATTTTAACAACGGCCGCTAAAGGCATCGCCGAAATTATTACAGTACCAGGTTACATCAACGTTGACTTTGAAGATGTGAAAACAGTAATGCAAAGTAGTGGCGTGGCAATAATGGGATCAGCATCTGCTGAAGGTGAAGGCAGAGCATTTAAAGCAGTTCAAAATGCATTAGCTTCTCCATTGTTAAATGATAATGATATCGAAGGCGCACGTTATATTTTATTAAATATTACTTCAGGAGAAGAAGAAGTTTTGATGGATGAAGTTTCAGAAATTACAGACTATATTCAAAACCAAGCTGGCTTAACTGCTGATATTATTTGGGGTAATTGTTACGATGAAACCTTAGGTGATAAAATCTCGGTAACACTTATTGCTACTGGCTTTCAGACTAAAGAAGAACGATTTTCTAAAGTAACTCCTAACGCAGAGAAAAAAGTTATTCCATTATCAATCGAAAATAAATCGACAGTAGAAAATGTAATTCCACATTTAAACATTACGATTGAAAATAATGAAGTTGTTCCTGCGGTTTCTCGCATTGAAGAATTAATTGCTGAGCGTGATGAAGAAAAAGTGATGGAGCGATTAATGGAAGAATCTCCTGCAGTAAAAAAAGCACCAGCAATGGTTCTTAAAACTCATGTAGTTGAAGAAACCGAAAAAGCAGTAATCATAAAAGAAGATATTAAAAGAGAATCACCAGCATCATCAACAAAGCAAGTTAACTTATTTGATTTTATTCCAGCTCCAGAACCCAAACAAGAGCAGGTAATGGAACAAGAGCCATTCCGTTTATTAGACAAAGAGAGTGTTGAATTTACAATCATCAACAAAACTCCTGTAGAGAATGAAGAGTCTGATGAGTTAGAGGAGCAAATGAAGAAAAACAAAGAACGTATTAATCGTTTGAAAGAATTGAGTATGCGTTTAAGAACACCGAATGGAGTAAATGATTTAGAAAGCGAACCTGCATACTTACGCAAAAAGCAAAATCTAGAGAATACACCATTATCAACTGAATCACAAGTTTCACGTTATACGATGAATGACGACAGCGGACAACCACAAATTCGTCCGAATAATCCGTTCTTACACGACAACGTAGACTAGTAATATCATATTTAAAATAGCCGTAAGCGTTATTCGGGAAACCGGGTGGCGCTTTTTTATTAACATATTATCCTATTAACATATTTGTTATGCAACTGGCATATTAGCATTTCAGCATACTAATTTGTATTTTTGGCTTTTTAGTACATTAAACCCCTAAAACGTTGGATTTATTTAATAAACTTTCGAATCGTGGCCCTCTTGGTCAGCACCAAAAAATGGCACACGGATATTTTACTTTTCCAAAATTGGAAGGTGAAATCAGTAACCGCATGGTATTTCGTGGTAAAGAGCACTTAGTATGGAGCTTAAACAATTACTTAGGCTTAGCTAATCATCCTGAAGTTCGTAAGGCTGATGCCGAAGGAGCTGCACAATACGGTTTAGCATTACCTATGGGCGCTCGTATGATGTCTGGTAATTCTAACCAGCATGAGCAATTGGAGCGTAACCTAGCAGAATTTGTTAAACGTGAAGATGCATTCTTATTAAACTATGGATACCAAGGTATGGTATCGATCATTGATACATTAGTAAACAGACATGATGTAATTGTATACGATGCTGAATCGCATGCTTGTATTATTGATGGTGTTCGTTTACATCAAGGAAAACGTTATGTATATAACCATAACGATATGGCTAGTCTTGAAAAACAACTTGAGCGTGCTACTAAATTAATTGAAGGAACTGAAGGTGGTATTTTAGTAATCACTGAAGGTGTATTTGGTATGTCGGGTGCACAAGGAAATTTAAAAGGTGTAGTAGAATTAAAGAAGAAATTTGATTTCCGTTTATTAGTTGATGATGCACATGGTTTTGGAACGATGGGCCCAACTGGAGCAGGAACAGATGAAGAACAAGGTGTTCAAGAAGGAGTAGATGTTTACTTTGGTACGTTTGCAAAATCAATGGCAGGTATCGGAGCATTCGTTGCTTCAACAGAAGATGTTGTTAACTTTTTAAGATATAATATGCGTTCGCAAACCTTTGCGAAAACGATCCCGATGCCGATGGTAATTGGGCTATTAAAAAGGTTAGAATTATTACGCACAAACCCCGATTTGAAGAACAATCTGTGGAAAATAGTCCATGCCTTGCAGTCCGGCTTACGTGAAAGAGGCTTCGATATTGGCAAAACAAGCTCTCCTGTGACCCCTGTTTTCCTAACAGGTACCCTTACGGAAGCGACCAACATCGTGATGGATTTACGTGAAAATTACAGCATTTTCTGCTCGATAGTAACCTATCCAGTTGTACCTAAAGGCGTGATAATGTTGAGGTTAATACCTTCAGCGATCCACACATTGGCCGATGTTGAAGAAACGCTAAAAGCCTATTCGGAAGTTGGCGAAAAGCTAAAAGAGGGCTTTTATGAAAATAATTCGCCTTTGGAGATGAAAGCTTAAAATTAATTGACATTAGGTATTGATAAGCTCAATAATTCATTTTACATTAGCTAAAACAAACAAATTAGTGTAAAACCAAAACCTTAAAGGAGTTTTCAAAATGAAAAAATTTAACGAATTCAAAAACATGCTCGCTGAATTAGAAGCGGATGCTGACAAATTTTATAACAAAGGTAACAGCGCTGCTGGTACACGTGTTAGAAAAGGAATGCAAGACTTAAAAAACTTAGCGCAAGCAATTCGCTTAGAAGTTCAAGAAATGAAAAATTCTGAAAAATAGTCTTTACTCCAAAATATTTCAAGAAACCCCGTTTATCGGGGTTTTTTGTTTTTATGACTTTTCTCATTTTATTTCCCTAATTCATGTCGGACTTTTGAGTTATGAATTTACAGCATCAACTCATCGAAAAATATAATCGTCCGATTCCTCGTTATACAAGTTATCCTACGGTTCCATCATGGAGCGTTAATCCAACACAAGAAGATTGGAAATCTCACGTATCCAATAGTTTTAAAGCAACCAATCAAAAAGAAGGCATAAGTTTATATATACATTTGCCTTTTTGTGAGAGCTTATGTACTTATTGTGGGTGTAATACTCGCATAACCGTAAATCATGCGGTAGAGGTGCCTTATATCGAAGCATTGGAGAAAGAATTTGCAATGTACCTTTCCTTATTCGATGAAAAACCTCGTATCGCTGAAATACATTTAGGCGGTGGTACACCAACGTTTTTTCGTCCCGAAAATTTAGAACGTTTAATAACGTTTATTTTTAGTCATTCGATTATTACACAAGACGCTTTATTTAGTTTTGAAGCGCATCCTGGAAATACAAATTATGAGCATTTAAAAGTGCTTTCGAACCTCGGGTTTAAACGTTTGAGTTTAGGTATTCAAGATTTTGATCCTCACGTTCAAACATTAATCAACAGACACCAAACTGTTGGCGATGTAGAGCGTGTAATGCACGAAGCTAGATCTCTAGGATATAACTCAATCAATTTCGATTTAATTTACGGCTTGCCTGATCAAACAATCGATACCATTAGCAGTACAATTAAGGAGGTTATTAAAATGATGCCCGAACGTATTGCCTTTTATTCTTACGCCCATGTGCCTTGGTTAAAACCTGGCCAACGTAAATATGACGAATCTAATCTTCCAAAAGATGAAGAAAAGTATTCTTTATATGAACATGGTAGAAAACTATTAGAAGAAGCAGGGTATATTGAAATAGGAATGGATCATTTCGCATTAATAGAAGATTCATTACTTACAGCCATGCAAACGCATAAGCTTCACCGTAACTTTATGGGGTATACCGAAAAGCATACTAGCTTATTAATTGCATTAGGTGTTTCTTCGATTGGCGATTCTTGGACTGCCTTTGTTCAAAACGAGAAAAAATTAGAAGACTACTACCGTCGTTTAGATGAGAATGAATTTCCAATTATGAAAGGTCATATTTTATCGAATGATGATTTGGAACGAAGAAAATTAATTTTAGAAATGATGTGCCAGTTAAAAACTGCTTTCAAGCCAGAATTAATGAACGATGCCTCTTTCAATCTATTAAATGATTTATTGTTAGATGGTATTGTTAGTATTTTCGATGATACGATAGAAGTAAGCTTCCAAGGGAAAATGTTCCTAAGAAATTGTTGTTCGATATACGATTCGTATTTAAATGACGAAGAGAAAAGCCAGCAGAGATTTAGTATGGCCGTTTAATTGTAAATTCTAAATTGTAAATTTTAAGTTAAAAACAATTTAGAATTTAGAATTTACAATTTACAATTTACAATTTAAAATTTACAATTTAGAAT